>PNKD01000033.1 GCA_013822265.1 Leptothrix sp. (in: b-proteobacteria) | reverse complement strand
GGCCAGCTTCATGGCCATCGCCTATCTGCGCCTGGGCAAGCTCACACACCTGCCGGCCTCGCCGTTCGTGCCTGCCGTGGCCCTGTCAGCAGGCGTCACAACGCATCCCGTGCGAAGTCAAGTTCCACACGAAACGGCATAGAGCCTCGTAGCGGCTGGGCCGGCGATGAAAGATCGGGCGGTGTCGGGGCGACCCCTGCAGACTCCTTCGTCAGCCGAGGCCTCGCCCCATGCAGCCCGCAATCAACCGCCCTGCCCTGATCGCCGCTGCCCTGTGCGGCCTCGCCGCCCCGCTGGCGCTGGCGCAGGCCCCCGCCGCCGCCTGCAGCGTGCGCGCCACTGCGGCGCCGCCGAAGCTGGTCGAGCTCTACACCTCCGAAGGCTGCAGTTCGTGCCCGCCGGCCGACCGCTGGCTGTCGACGCTGAAGGGCCGAGCCGACCTGCTGGCGCTGGGCTTCCACGTCAGTTACTGGGACCGCCTGGGTTGGCCCGACCGCTTTGCCAGCGCCGAAGGCACGGCGCGGCAGCACCAGCTCGCGCGCAGCGCGGGCCGGGCCCAGGTCTACACGCCGCAGGTCATCGTCGACGGCGACGACTGGACCGGCTGGCCGCGCCTGCCCCGCGCGGCGCCGGGTGGCGATGCCGCCTCCGGCGCGCCGGCGGTCAGCCTGGCCCGCACCGGCGACAGCGTGGCCGTCGAGGTGGCGCCGCGGCCCGACGGCCCGCCGCAGCTGGCCGGCTACTGGGCGGTGCTGGAGGACGGCCACACCAGCGCCGTGCGCAGCGGCGAGAACGCCGGCCAGACGCTGCGCCACGACCATGTCGTGCGCCTGTACCAGCCCGTGCCGGCCTGGACGGCCGCGCAGGGCCTGCGCGCGCAACTGGCAGTGACACGCGGCGACGGCCGTCACCCGCGCCGCGTCGCCTTCGTGGTCACGGGCACCGGCGCACCGCGGCCGCTGCAGGCCGTCGTACTCGGTTGCTGAGCGGGCGTGCCGAGCCCGCGTGACTCAGGCCAGAGCGTCGCGCAGCCGCTGCCCCAGATCGGGCCGCGCCGCGAACGGGTCGCTGGGGTTGCGCGACGCGATGACGTCGTCCAGCCGCACCTGCACGCCGGCCAGCGCCTGCGGGTGGCTGTAGATGTAGAAGCGGTTCTGATCCATCGCGTCGAAGACGAACTGCGCCACCTGCGCCGCGCTCACCTTGCCGCGTGTCACGGCCTGCTCGACCATGGCACTGGCGACGCGCTGGCTGCGCGTGGGCGCGGCCCCGGCGTCGGCTGCAGGCGGCCGGTTGCGCGCGCTCTGGTGGATGCCCGTGGGCACGAAGTAGGGGCACAGCACGTGCGCGTGCACCTGCTGCGTGACCAGCGCCAGGTCCTGGTAGAGCGTCTCGCTCAACGACACCACGGCGTGTTTGCTGACGTTGTAGACGCCCATGTTGGGCGCGTTCACCAGCCCCGCCATGCTGGCGGTGTTGACGATGTGGCCGTGCCAGCCGGGTTGTGCCGCTGCGGCGGCCAGCATCATGGGCGTGAACACGCGCACGCCGTGGGCCACGCCCATCACGTTGACGCCCAGCACCCACTCCCAGTCGGCCGCGCTGTGCTCCCAGATCAGCCCGCCGGCACCGACGCCGGCGTTGTTGAAGACGAAGGTCGGTGCGCCGAAACGCTGCAACGTGGCCGCACCCAGCGCCTCGACCTCGGCGGCCTTGGACACGTCGAGCCGCAGGGGCAGCACGGATACGCCCAGCGCCGCGACCTCGGCCGCGGCGGCCTGCAAGGCCTCGTCCTGCACGTCGGCCATGACGACGTTCATGCCGCGCGCCGCGGCGATGCGGCTGGCCTCGAGGCCGAAGCCCGAGGCTGCGCCGGTGATGACGGCGGTGCCGCCGCGTTGCTGGGGTTGCGCCGGGTTCATGGACGCGGCGCCCCGTCAGGTGGTCTCGGCCGGCATCGCGCGGGCCACCAGCAGGTCGAGGTCGTGGCGCGCCGGCAGCAGGCCCCAGACGTCGCTGGCCTGCGCCAGCCGGCTGTCGCAGAAGGCGTCGAACACCGCGGTCGGGCCCAGGTGCTGGGTGTGGCGGTAGACGAGCGCGGCCTGCAGCACCAGCGCGACATCGCGCGCCAGGCGCCGCGCCTGGGCTTCACCGGTGCTGCCGTCGATCTGCCGCAGCACGGCATCGGCGGCGGCGTCGAAGGCGGCATGGGCACCGCGCGCGGCGGCGAATTCGTGCTCGAGCGCAGGCGCCACGTCGGCACCGCGCAGTGCGCGCAGCAGATCCAGCGCCATGATGTTGCCGGCGCCTTCCCAGATGCTGTTGACCGGCATCTCGCGGTAGATGCGCGCCATCACACCCTGCCCGCCTTCCTCGACGTAGCCGTTGCCGCCCAGGCATTCCATGGCCTCTTGCGCAAAGCCGCTGCCACGCTTGCAGATCCAGAACTTGGCCACCGGCGTGAGCAGCCGGCGCATCACCTGCTCGTGCGCGCTGCCGCCATGCTCGCTGCGGTCGACGGCCACGGCCACGCGCAGCGCCAGCGCCGTGGCGGCTTCGCTCTCGAGCGCCAGGTCGGCAAGCACGTTCTTCATCAGCGGCTGCGCGATCAGCGCCTTGCCGAAGGCCTGGCGCTGCGCCGTGTGGTGCAGCGCCAGGCCCAGCGCCTGGCGCATCAGGCCGGCCGTGCCCAGGGCGCAGTCGAGTCGCGTCAACGCGCCCATGGCCAGGATCTGCGGCACGCCGCGCCCTTCTTCACCCACCAGCCAGGCCGTGGCGCCCTGGAACTCGACCTCCGAACTGGCGTTGGCGTGGTTGCCCAGCTTGTGCTTCAGGCGCTGGATGGTGATGGCGTTCGGCGGCGCGTCACCGCCCTCGCCGGGCAGCCAGCGCGGCATGAAGAAGCACGACAGCCCGGCAGGCGCCTGCGCCAGCACCAGGAAGGCGTCGCACATCGGCGCCGAGAGGAACCACTTGTGGCCGGTGAGTGCGTAGCGCCGGCCCCAGCCGTCCTCGCCGTCGAACGCGGCCTGCGTGGTGTTGCTGCGCACGTCCGAGCCGCCCTGCTTCTCGGTCATGCCCATGCCCATGGTCAGCGCGGCCTTTTGCGCCATGGGCACGAAACGCGCGTCGTAGGCCGTGTGGGCCAGCTTGGCGCCCAGTGCGGCCTGCAGCGCGGGGTTGGCGCGCAGGGCAGGTGTTGCGGCATAGCTCATCGACACCGGGCACAGCACGCTGGGCTCGGCCTCGGTGAAGAGCATGAAGGCGGCAGCGCGCTGCACGTGGCCGCCGGGCCCTGCCGCCCATGGCGTGCCGTGCAGGCCATGGCGCAGTGCCGAGCCCAGCAGCGCGTGGTAGCTGGGGTGGAACTCGACCTCGTCGATGCGCCGCCCCCAGCGGTCGTGCGTGTGCAGCACCGGCGCGTGGCTGTTGGCCAGGCGCGCGTGGTCCTGCATCGCCGCGCTGCCGAACTCGGCGCCGGCGGCCTGCAGCGCCGCGAGGTCCAGCCCCGGCAGCCCCGGGCCGCCATAGGCCGTCAAGGCATCGCGCAACGGCCGGTTGCCGGTGAAGAGGTTGAGGTCGACCAGCGCACTGGCCTGGTTGAAGACTTCGTGGGTGGCGTTTGCAGCGGTCATGGGGGCCTCGCCATTTCGCAGTGGGGGATGTTGTCCTCGAGGTAATCGGGGCCGACGCGCGCAAATCCGAACTCGCCGTAGAACCGCGCCAGGTGCGACTGCGCGCTGATGCGGATGCCCTGCCCCGGCCAGTCGGCCGTGCAGCGGGCGATGCCCTCGGCCATCAGCGGCCGGCCGAGTCCGAAGCCGCGCACCTCGGGTGCCGTGATGACGCGGCCTATCGACGGCTCGGCGTACTTCACGCCGGGGTCGACGACACGCAGATAGGCCAGCAGCACGCCGGCGGCATCGCGGCCCAGCAGGTGGGCGCTCTGGCGGTCGATGCCGTCGGGGTCGAGGTAGGGGCCCTGCTCGAGGATGAAGACGCGGCTGCGCAGCGCCAGCGCGTCGTAGAGGCTGTCGACGTCGAGTTCGGCGAAACGGCAGTAGGTCCAGTGCAGGTTCATGGCTTGGGGCAAGGGCGCGGTTCAGTCCGAGGCGTTGAGCCGCTGGATGCGGCGCCCGCCGCCGGCCGGCAGGCCTTTCATGTACTTGAAGGTGCCGCTGCCGTGGCACAGCAACTGGCCCGCCGTGTCGTGCACGAAGGACTCGCAGAAGACCATCGACGCCGTGCGGTGCAGGCGGTGCCCGGTGGCCACCAGCCGGCCTTCGCCGGGCCGCATGAACGAGGTCTTCATCTCGATGGTCACCACACCCGGCAGCGCCTCGCCGTCGGGCGTCTCGGGGCTGCGCGCGGCGTGCGCCATCACCACGTCCAGCAGCGTCATCAGCACGCCGCCGTGCGCCACGCCCCAGCTGTTGGTCAGGGCCTCGCTCATCGGCAGGTGGATCTCGGCGCGGCCGCCGGCCATGTGCTGCAGTTCCATGCCGAGCATCTTGACGAAGGGGATGTGGACCTTGAATTCCATCGCGCGCCTGCCGCTCAGCCGCCGCCATGAACGGCGGACACGCCGCCGTCCACGGCCAGGATCTGCCCCGTGATGTGCTTGCCCGCGGCGCTGGCAAACAGCAGCACCGCGCCCTTCAGGTCGTCGTCGTCGCCCAGGCGCTTGAGCGGCGCGCTAGCGGCGAGCTTGTCGACGCCGAGGTGGGCCATCACGCCCTGCGTCATGCGGCTCGGGAAGAAGCCCGGCGCCAGCGCGTTGACGGTGATGCCGTGCGCACCCCACTCGCCGGCCAGCGTGCGCGTGAAGTTGACCACCGCGCCCTTGCTGGTGCCGTAGGCCAGGAACTTGAGGTCGGTGCTGCCGCTCAAGCCCGCGATGCTGGCGACGTTGACGATGCGGCCGTGGCGGCGCGGGATCATGCTGGCCTTGCCCACCGCCTGCGCGAAGAGGAACAGGCTGCGGATGTTCAGGTTCATCACCTTGTCCCAGGCGGCCAGCGGGTAGTCCTCGGCCGCTGCGCCCCATGTGGCGCCGGCGTTGTTGACGAGGATGTCGATCCGGCCCAGGCGCTGCATCGTCTCGTTGACCACGCGCAGCACCTCGTCGGGCTGGCTGGCGTCGGCGGCGATGGCCTGCGCGTCGATGCCTCGCGCGGCCAGGCCGGCTACGGCAGCCTCGAGGTCGGCCGCCTTGCGCGCGGTGAGCATCACGCGGGCGCCGGCCTCGCCCAGCGCCTCGGCCATCTGCAGGCCCAGGCCACGCGAGCCGCCGGTGACCAGTGCCACCTGGCCGCCAAGATCGAAAAGTTGCTGGACGCGTGTGCTCATGCAGGCTCCATGTGAGGTTCCCAGACGTCGATGTGCACGAGGAGGCCGCGCGCGCCGGCTTCGTCGCCCCACAGCTCACGGCCTTCGAGCGCCACGGTGTAGAGGTGCGCCGGCTGCTCGCCCAGGCCCTGGGCGTGACTGTCGGCCAAGACATGGCCGCCGTGCCATGCCTGCACCACGCCGCTGCGGCCACGGGCGTAGGCCGGCAGGCGGGTGTGATGGGGCACCGCGCCCGCCAGGAGGCGCACGCGGTCGCCCACGGCATGGCGCGGCGGCGCGGCCAGCGCACGCGCGGTGGGGGCGCCGCGGGCCAGCACGGCAGGCACGGCGGCAGCGGCCAGCGTGCGCGGCAGCGGCGGCGCCGCGCGCAGCGCGCGGCCCTGCGCCAGTTCGTCGGCGTGCAGCAGGCCACGCTCGAACAGCAGGCGCTCGAGGGCGTGGATCCAGATCTCGTAGTAGCCCAGCCGTGCGTAGTCGGGCAGCATCTCGCGCGCGGCGCGGCTCATGTCGATGTTCCAGGCGCCGGTGGCGCCCATGGCCACCGTCAGCGCCATCGCGCGCGGCTCCCAGGGTGCGTGCCAGAGCTCGCCTTCGGGCTCGGGCGTCACCGCGCCATGGCCGGGCCGGCCGCCGAGGTCGGCGTGCGAGGTGTAGGCGGTCATGTCGGGGTGGGCGGCCTGGGCGGCGTCGAGGGCGCACATGCCAGGCCAGTGCCGATCATCGAGTCGCGGGTGACGAGATCGGCCAGCGCCGCTTCGGGCCAACCCTCGGTGCCCGCCGGCCGCTGCGGCAGCACCAGGTAGCGCAGCTCGGCGGTGCTGTCCCAGACGCGGATGGCGGTGGCCTCGGGCAGCGTGACACCGAAGTCGGCCAGCACGCCGCGCGGGTCGCGCACGGCGCGCGATCGGTAGGGCGCGCTCTTGTACCAGGTGGGCGGCAGGCCCAGCACTGGCCAGGGGTAGCAGCTGCACAGCGTGCAGACGACGAGGTTGTGGCACACGGGCGTGTTCTCCACCACGCGCATGTGCTCGCCCTGGCGGCCGCTGTAGCCGAGGTCGGCGATGGCCGCCGACGCATCGCGGCGCAGCCAGTCGAGGTAGGTCGGGTCGACCCAGGCGCGGGCCACCACGCGCGCGCCGTTGCGCGGGCCGATGCGCGTCTGGTAGGTGTCGATCAGCGCGTCGAGCGCGGCGGGGTCGACGTAGCCTTTCGCGGTCAGCACGGTTTCCAGCGCCCGCACGCGCAGGTCCATCGCGCCGAGCTCGCTGTGATCGTGATCGTGATCGTGATCGTGATCGTGTGCCATGGCCTGCATGCTACGCCCCGCCTTCACCACCAACCCAGCGCGCGGCCACCCAGCAGCGCGCCCAGCAGCACCGGCTGGTGCAGCATGTAGAACGACAGCGACCAGCGCCCCAGCACGGCCAGCGGCTGCAGCGCCGCCGGCAGCGGCCCGGCGAGCAGGCCGCGCCGGTGCTCGAGCAGCCACTGCCCGGCCGCCAGACCCCACAGCATCACGCCCAGCCAGGGCAGCACGGGCACGTAGTCTTCGGTCACCGGCTTGCGCGTCACCAGCCCCGTCCAGTTGGCCCAGGGGCCGTCGAACATCGGGTGCGGCACCACCTGCGGCAAGGCCAGCGCCAGTGCGCCCAGCGGCCACAGCCATGGGCCCAGCGGCGCCGCCAGCCGCGCCAGCACCAGCATCACTGCCATGCCGTGCAGCACACCGAAGTGGATCCAGCTGTTCGGGAACATCAGCGACGAGCCCGCACTCACCAGCACCGCGCAGCCGGCCACCTGCGCCCAGCGGCGCCAAAAGCGCGGCCAGCGCTGCGCCGCGCCTAGCGCCACGGCCTGGCCGAGGCCGGCGCAGAGCACGAAGAGGCTGACGATGGCACTGCGCTGGGTTGTCCAGAAGGGGTCGCGCGTGAAAGCCTGGCGCGGCTCCCACAGGCCCAGGTGGTTGAGGTCGAAACAGAAGTGGAAGACGGCCATCCAGACGATGGCCACGGCGCGCAGCGCGTCGAGGCGGTCGAACCTGTCGGGGCGGGTGATGGGTGGCGTCATGCGGTCTTTTCGTAGACGTCGGTGAAACGCTCTCCGTCCCAGGCGTAGAGCAGGTAGGCGGCGTGCAGGCAGGGGCCGGCCCCGCGCGGGCTGAAGAGCCCGGCGCACTGCCCGCCAGGCTGGCGCACGCTGCGGTAGACCACGCCCGCGCTGCCGCCCGCACGAAGCCTGGCGCCCAGCGCCTGGGCGGCGGCATAGCTGTCGGGGTCGTACACGGCGGCGGGCACGGCACCGGCCGGGCGCAGGTCGTGCAGGCGGGCGTCGATGGCCACGTGGTACAGGCGCATCGGCAGGTGCATGGGCCGCTGCCGCGTGGCAGCCATGAACAGGCCGTGGTGGTGGCGCGTCTCGGCCACGGCGGTGGCGCGGTCTTGCGCGGCGTAGAACACGCCCCATTCGCCGGCCGAGAAGCGGCTGCCCAGCGTGTTGACGTGCGTGAACGCCGCCATCACCGGCCCGCTGCCCGGCCCGTAGACACGCTGCTCACGCGGCACGCGTTCGACCTGGCCGAGCTCGTCGCGCGCGCGCTCGTTGGTCAGCGCCTCCAGCGCGTACAGGGCATCGAAGTCGTCGGCGGCGGCGACGCGGTCGAACAGCGTGATCGCCGGGTGGCGCGTGGGCACGATGCGGCAGGCCTGCTGCCAGCGCACGCGGCGCGGCGCGGGCAGCCCGTCGGCCGCCGCAGCGCCGCTCAGGACCAGCCCCCGCCGCGCACGCCATCGAGGTAGCGCCGCACCAGGTTGAGATCGGCGACGTTGCCCGCCAGCATGCGCTGCAGCGCGCTGCCGCCGCCGAAGGGCGCGGCGCCGTTGGGCTGGCGTATCCAGGCGTCGGCGGCCGCGGCGTCGGGCAACAGTATCTGCAGGCCCTTCCAGATGCCCAGCAGGTTGGACAGGCGCTCGAGCGTGTCGCGCGGCAGGCTGGCCTTTTCGGGGTGCTTGCGCCACGCGAAGTAGGTCGAGCGCGGCGGCCGTCCCAGCAGCGCCAGCTGCTCGTCGACGCTCAGGCCCCAGGCCGCGGCGATGCGCGCAAAGGCCCGCAGGCCGGCGGCGGCCATCTGTTCGGAGCGAACCTCGGCCTGTGTCTCCTGCACCAGGGCTGCACTCATGAGAAATCCGGTTGTGGATATCGATGACAGTCTAGTCCAGAGCTGGATTCATGCCAAGGGCGCATCCGGCGTCGCACCCGGGGCTGGAGCCGGCAGCCCGGCCGCCGGCCACACCGCGCCCGAGGTGCCGGCCACGAGCATCACCGCGCAGCCCTCCGCGGCCGGCCCGGCCGCGCCGATTCGGCGCTGCAGGCAACACCGCGTTCGGCGTGGCGCGGGCAGACGTCGAGCCCGCGCTGCGCGTGGATGTGTCGCCGTGCAGTTGCGGCGCATCGGTGGCGGCGGGCACAGGCGGCGATGGCCAGGTGGTCGAGGTTGGGCAGCGCCGCCCCTACACCGGCGCGGCGCCCGGCGCAGCAGTCCCAGACACGTTGCGGATGGGCGCGAAAGCCGTCCTCGCTGGCCGTCTCGGCCGGATTGAAACGCGCGCAGTGCCCGCTGAGCGCGTCGCGAAAGGCCGCGATGCCGCTGTCGGCGCTCAAGCCCGCGCCGGTCAGCACACGCAGGCCGCCGCGCCGGTGCAGCGCTGCTGCGATAGCGGCTCGCGCTGCACTTGCCGCGTCAGCCGCCGAAGTGCCCACCGTGGGCCGCCTGCTGCACCACCACCGCGGCCGGCTCGAAACGCGGCCCGAACCGGGCCGCCAACTCGCGCGCACGCGCCACGAAGGCCGGCGCGCCCATGGCGTTGATGAACTGCAGCGCGCCGCCGTGGAAGGGCGCGAAGCCCCAGCCGAAGATGCTGCCGACGTTGGCGTCGGCCACCGAGCGCAGCACCCCTTCCTCGAAGCAGCGCGCGGCCTCGTTGGCCTGCACGAACATCAGCCTGTCGATCAGGTCGCTCTGCACGGGCTGCTCGGCCGCCAGCGGGTACAGCGTGGCCAGCCCCGGCCAGAGCTGCCGGCCATCGGGCGTCCAGTCGTAGAAGCCCCGACCCGCCTTGCGACCCTCGCGGCCGGCCTCGCACAGCCGGCGCACGACGGCCATGCCGGGGTGCTCGGCATACGGCCGGCCCTCGGCGGCGAGGTCCTGCCGCGTCTGCTCGGCGACGTGCAGCGACAGGCTCAGCGACACCTCGTCCTGCAGCGCCAGCGGCGGCATGGGCATGCCGGCCTGCTGGCCCGCAACCTCGATGCTGCGCGGGTGCACGCCCTCGGCCAGCATCGCGATGCCCTCCATCAGGTAGGTGGCGAAGACGCGGCTGGTGTAGAAGCCGCGACTGTCGTTGACGACGATGGGCGTCTTGCCGATCTGGCGCACGAAGTCGAAGGCGCGCGCCAGCGTCTCGTCGGCCGTCTGCGCGCCGACGATGATCTCCACCAGCGGCATCTTGTCCACCGGGCTGAAGAAGTGCAGGCCGATGAAGTTCGCCGGCCGGCTGCTGGCCTGCGCCAGGCCGGTGATCGGCAGCGTGGACGTGTTGGATGCGAGCACGGCGTCCGCATCGATCACCGCTTCGGCCTGGCGCGTCACCGCGGCCTTGAGCGCGCGGTCCTCGAACACGGCTTCGATGACCAGCTCGCAGCCGGCCAGCGCGGCGCAGTCGGTGGCGGGCGTGATGCGCGCAAGCACCGCGTCGCGCTGCGCCGCGGTGCTGTGGCCGCGCTTGACGGCCTTGTCCAGCAGGCCCTGCGCATGGGCCTTGCCCTGGTCGGCCGCGGCCTGCGTGGTGTCGATCAGCACCACCTCGACGCCGGCCTGCGCCGCGGCGTGCGCGATGCCCGCGCCCATCATCCCGGCGCCCAGCACGCCGGCCCGGCGCACCTCGGTGCGCGGCGGCGCGGCGGGCCGCGAGGCGCCCTTCTTCAGCGCATTGAGCTGGTACCACAGCGTGCCCATCATGTTGCGGCTTTGCTGCGACATCGCGCAGGCCGCGAAGTAGCGGCTCTCGACCACGCTGGCGGCGTCGAACCCAAGCAGCCCGCCTTCGAAGATGGCGCTCATCACGTGCTGCACGGCCGGGTAGTTGCCCCAGCTCCTGGCCGCGGCCACCGAGGGCGCGATCGAGAACAGCTGCGCCACCGCCGGCGCGCGGCTGTCGCCGCCGGGGAAGCGGAACTTCGGCGCGTCCCAGGGCTGCTGCGCCTTGGGGTGAGCCAGACACCAGGCGCGGGCCTGGGCCATCAGGTCGTCATGGTCACGCGCCAGCCCCGCCAGCAGGCCCATGGCCAGCGCCTTGTGCACGTCCATCTCGGCACCTTCGGCGCAGATCTGCAGCGCCTGCTGGATGCCCAGCAGGCGCGACAGCCGCACCGTGCCGCCGCCGCCGGGCAGCAGCCCCAGCTTGACCTCGAGCTGGCCGAGCTTGAGCCGCGGCTCGTCGATCGCGAAACGCGCGTGGCAGGCCAGCGCCAGCTCGAGACCACCGCCGAGCGCGTGGCCGTTGATCGCCGCCACCACCGGCTTGCCCTGCGTTTCGAGCCGGCGCAGCACGTGTTTCATGGCCATCGTGGCCTCGAAGGCCTCTTCGGGCCGCGTCCACTTGGACATGCGGTCGATGTCGCCACCGGTGCAGAAGTCGGCCCTGGCCGAGGTCAGCACCAGGCCCTTGACCGACACGTCCGCCAGTTGCTCTGTGGCCTCGGCGATGCCGCGCATCAGCGCCTCGTCGACCACGTTCGTGGTGCGCCCGGGCAGGTCCATGGCGGCGACGACGATGCCGTCGTCACCCGTCGTGAGAGTCACCGCCTTCATGCTCAGACCCTTTCCACGATGGTGGCGATGCCCATGCCGCCGCCCACGCACAGCGTGACGCATCCGGTGGCGAGCTGGCGGCGCTCGATCTCGTCGATCAGCGTGCCCAGCAGCATGCAGCCGGTGGCGCCCAGCGGGTGGCCCATGGCGATGGCACCGCCGTTGACGTTGACACGCTCCAGCGGCACGCCGAGGTCGCGCGCGGTTTTCATCGGCACCACGGCAAAGGCCTCGTTGATCTCCCAGAGGTCGATGTCGGACGCCGTCATGCCGGCCTTGTGCAGCGCCTTGCGGCAGGCCGGCGTGGGGCCGGTGAGCATGATCGTGGGCTCGCTGCCCATCACCGCGACGCTGCGGATGCGCGCGCGCGGCATCAGGCCTGCCTTGGCGCCGCCGGCGGCCGAGCCCACCAGCATCAGCGCCGCGCCATCGACGATGCCCGACGAGTTGCCGGCGTGGTGGATGTGCTGGATACGCTCGACCGTCGTGTACTTGCGCAGCGCGGTGGCGTCGAAACCCATCGCCCCCATGGCCGCGAAGCTGGGTTCGAGCTTGGTCATGGCCTCGGCGCTGGCGTTCTCACGGATGGTCTCGTCGTGATCGAGCATTGGCAGCCCGGCGATGTCGTGCACCGGCACGATGCTGCGCGCGAAGTGCCCCGCAGCGCGCGCCGCCGCCGCCTTGGCGTGCGAACGCAGCGCGAAGGCGTCGACCTCGGCGCGCGTGAAACCTTCCAGGGTGGCGATGAGGTCGGCGCCCACGCCCTGCGGCACGAAGCCCAGCGCCTGGTTGATGCGCGGGTCCATGAACCAGGCGCCGCCGTCGCTGCCCATGGGCCAGCGGCTCATGCTCTCGACGCCGCCGGCGACCACCAGGTCTTCGAAGCCGCTGGCCACCTTGGCCGCGGCGAGGTTGACGCTCTCCAGCCCGCTGGCGCAGAAGCGGCTCTGCGTCACGCCGGCCACGGTCTGCGCCCAGCCGGCATCGAGCACCGCGGTGCGCGCGATGTCGGCGCCCTGCTCGCCCACCGGCGTCACGCAGCCCAGCACCACATCGTCGACGAGCGCGGTGTCGAGCGCGGTGCGTTGCTGCAGCGCCATCAGCAGCGTGCGCAGCAGCCACACCGGCGAGGCCTGGTGCAGGCCGCCGTCCTTCTTGCCCTTGCCGCGCGGGGTGCGCAGGTGCTCGTAGATGAATGCGTCGGCCATGTCGTGCTCCTTCGTGGGCTAGCGGCCGGCCAGCTGCCTGCGCACGGTGGCGTTGATGAGGTGCAGCTCGGCCAGCGTGGCCTCGATGTGCGCGCGCTTGGTCTCCAGTGCGGCGATGGCCGCGTCGGTGCGCTGCAGCGCGAACTTCAGCTGCTGCGTGCGGCCCTCGCCGTGCGGGCCGTAGAGGTCGAGGTAGTGCTTGATCTCGGCCAGGCTGGCGCCTATGGCCTTGCTGCGCAGGATGAGCGCCAGCCGCGCGCGGTCGCGCCGCGTGTAGACGCGCGTGCCGCCCACGCGGCGCGGCGCCAGCAGGCCCTTGTCTTCGTAGAAGCGGATGCTGCGCAGCGTGATGCCGAATTCGCGGCACAACTCGGCAATGCCGAAGAGCTCGCTGCCGGCCTCGTCACGGTGGGCGTCGACGGCTTCCTGGGCCGTCGGTGCGGCCTTCTTGCGCGGCACGGCTTGCAGCACCTCAGTTGCCCACGGCGCCTCGCGCGCTCAACCGCGCGAAGACGCTCAACCGCGCGAAGACAAGACCAAGCTTCCCGCCACGGAAGCGGCTCTGCCGGGCCGTCGGCGGACGGCCCCCTCGGGGGGTAGCGAGCGCCAGCGAGCTTGGGGGCATCACGTCAAACCAGGCGCTGCAGCTTCATCGCCACGGCCATGTCGCCGCTGACCCTGAACCTGCCCATCATGAAACCCGTGGTCGGGTCGAGATCGCCGCTCAGCAGCGCGGCCAGGTTGGCCAGCGTGATGGCAATCGTGCAGTCGGTCTCGGCGTCGTCGTTGCCCACGGCGTTGGGCAGGCTGCGGCCGTCGAGGACGAGCACGCCATCGCTGCCGCAGTCGAACTTCAGCGTCGCGTTCAGGCCGCAGTCGTCGCCGACCTTGGCACGCAGGGTTTCGGTGCAGGCGGTCATGTCCATGGCGGGCGCAGAGAGGGGTTGGTGGCTCTGGAGGGCATGTTAGGCGGCACGGTTGCCGCGGTCATCCGTGCAATCACCTATGGGTGATTGAGTTGACGTTAACGTCATCCGGCATTCCAATGGCTGGGCTGCGGCCCGCCGCCAGGGCCCCCCTGCGCTGCCACCACCCCCGCAACGCCGCCACCGACCACGCATTGCCACGCATGCCCTCCATGCCCGACTCGCCCGCCATCCCCGCCCGCTACCGCAGCGTCTTCCGCCCCGGCCTGTTCGCGGGCCAGGTGGTGTGGGTGACGGGCGGCGGCAGCGGCATCGGCCGCTGCGTCGCGCACGAGCTGGCGTCGCTGGGTGCGACGGTGGTGATCAGCGGCCGCACGCAGGGCAAGCTCGACACGGTCGCCGCCGAGATCGCCGAAGACGGCGGCCGCTGCGACACCGTCGCCTTCGACATCCGCGACGAGGACGCCGTCAAGGCCGGCGTCGCCCAGGTGATCGTGCAGCACGGCGCGGTGGCCGGCCTCGTCAACAACGCCGGCGGCCAGTTCCCGGCGCCGCTGCTGGCGATCAGCAAGAAGGGCTTCGACGCCGTGGTGGCCAGCAACCTCACCGGCGGCTTCCTGATGATGCGCGAGATCTTCCTGCACAGCATGCAGGCGCATGGCGGCGCCATCGTCAACATGACGGCCGACTTCCGCAACGGCATGCCCGGCATGGGCCACAGCGGCGCGGCGCGCGCCGGCATGGCCAACCTCACTGCCACCGCGGCCTTCGAATGGGCGCACGCCGGCGTGCGTGTCAACGCGGTGGCGCCGGGCTGGATCGCCAGCTCGGGCATGGACAGCTACGGCGGGCCGATAAAGGCGCTGATCCCGCGCTTGCAGCAGCATGTGCCGATGCGCCGGCTGGGGCTGGAAGCCGAAGTCAGCGCGGCCATCGTCTTCCTGCTTTCGCCGGCGGCGGCCTTCATCAGCGGTGTCACGCTGCCCATCGATGGCGCGGCTTCGCTGGGCAGCGAGGTCTTCCCGCTGGGCAGCACGGCGAAGTCGGCGCCCTTCGATGGCTTCCACCGTGCCGTGACACCCGAGGTGCTGAAGTAATGCCGGCGCTGGCCAGCCAGATCGACCCGCGCTCACCGGCCTTCGCAGCCAACGTGCAGCGCGCGCAGCAGCGCCTGGACGAGGTGCTGGCGCTGCAGGCGCAGGTGGCGGCCGCATCGGCCAGCCAGCGCGACCGCTTCGAGCAGCGCGGCCAGCTGCTGCCGCGTGAACGCGTGGCGCGCCTGCTCGACCGCGGCAGCGACTTCCTCGAGCTCAGCCCGCTGGCCGGCCTGGGCCTGCACGACGACGACGGCAGGAAGAGCGTGCAGGGCGGCGGCAGCATCGTGGGCATCGGCGTCGTCGCCGGCAAGCGCGTGCTCATCAGCGCCAGCGACAGCGCCATCAAGGGCGGCACCGTCGCGCCCATGGGCCTGAAGAAGGCGCTGCGCGCGCAGGAACTGGCGGCGCAGAACCGGCTGCCGCTGATCGCGCTGGTGGAAAGCGGCGGCGCCAACCTGATGTACCAGGCCGAGATTTTCGTCGACGGCGGCCGCACCTTCGCCAACCAGGCGCGCCTGTCGGCGGCCGGCATCCCGCAGATCGGGGTGGTGCACGGCGCGTCCACCGCCGGCGGCGCCTACCTGCCGGGGCTGAGCGACTACATCGTGCTGGTCAGGGGCCGCAGCAGCATCTACCTGGCCGGCCCGCCACTGGTCAAGGCCGCCATCGGCGAGGACGCCAGCGAAGAAACGCTGGGCGGCGCACAGATGCACGCCGAAGTCACGGGCCTGGGCGAGTACCTGGCCGAGAACGACGCCCACGCCATCGCACTGGCGCGCGAGCTGATGGACAAGCTGCCCTGGGACACCGTGCCGCCGCCGGCCGCCGCGCCCGAGCCGCTGTACCCGCCCGACGAACTGATGGGCGTGGTGCCCGCCGACGAGCGCGCGCCCTACGACGTGCGCGAGGTCATCGCGCGGCTGGTCGACGCGTCCGACTTCCTCGAGTTCAAGGCCGCCTACGCCGCCGACACCGTGTGCGGCCATGCGCGCCTGATGGGCCACGCCGTCGGCCTGATCGGCAACAACGGCCCGATACAGCCGGCCGGCAGCACCAAGGCGGCGCAGTTCATCCAGCTCTGCGACCAGTCCGGCACGCCGCTGGTCTTCCTGCAGAACACCACCGGCTACATGGTGGGCCAGGCGGCCGAGCAGGCCGGCGCCATCAAACACGGCAGCAAGATGATCCAGGCCGTGGCCAATGCCCGCGTGCCGAAGTTCACCGTCGTGCTGGGCGGCAGCTTCGGCGCCGGCAACTACGGCATGTGCGGGCGCGGCTTCGACCCGCGGTTCATCTTCAGCTGGCCCAGCGCGCGCACCGCGGTGATGGGCGGCGCGCAGGCGGCGCAGGTGATGGACATCGTCAACCGCGCCAAGCTGCAGCGCCTGGGCCAGCCCGCCGACGACGCGGCCCTGGCCGCGATGAGCGAGGCGCTGCGGCGCCGTCTCGACGCCGAGAGCCACGTGCTCTTCGGCACCGCGCGGCTGTGGGACGACGGCGTCATCGCCCCGCGCGACACGCGCCGCATCCTGGGCCTGTGCCTGGCCATCGCGCGCGAAGGCGAGCGCCGCACGCTGCGGCCCAACAGCTTCGGCGTCGCCCGCTTCTAGGAGAACGGCATGAACTTCACCCCCGAACACCGCCAGCTCGAAGACACCGTCCTCAAGTTCTGCGACAAGGAGATCAACCCGCACGTCGCCGAATGGGAGGCGAAGGGCCAGTTCCCGGCGCACGAGGTCTTCAAGAAGCTGGGCGACCTGGGCCTGCTGGGGCTGAAGTACCCGGAGGAATACGGCGGCGCCGGCCTCGACTTCAGCTACAGCATGGTGATGGCCGAGGCGCTGGGCCAGTGCAACTGCGGCGGCGTGCCCATGGCCATAGGCGTGCACACCGACATGGCGACGCCGGCGCTGGCGCGCTTCGGCAGCGACGCGCTGCGCCGCGAGTGGCTGGTGCCCACGATCGCCGGCGACGCCGTGGCCTGCCTGGGCGTCAGCGAGCCCGGCGGCGGCAGCGACGTGGCGGCGCTGAAGACCACGGCGCGCGGCGACGGCGACGACTACGTCATCGACGGCAGCAAGATGTGGATCACCAACGGCATGCAGGCCGACTGGTGCTGCCTGCTGGCCAACACCAGCGACGGCCCGCCGCACAAGAACAAGAGCCTGATCGTGGTGCCCATGCACACGCCCGGCATCACGCGCCAGAAGATCGACAAGATCGGCATGCACAGCAGCGACACCGCGCAGCTGTTCTTCGACGGCGTGCGCGTGCCCAAGGCCAACCTCATCGGCCAGGAGGGCCTCGGGTTCACCTTCCAGATGATGCAGTTCCAGGAAGAGCGGCTGTGGGCCGCGGCCGGCTCGCTGCGCACGCTCGACCGGCTCATAGACCAGACCATCGAGTACACACGCCAGCGCCAGGCCTTCGGCAAGTCCATCCTGGCCAACCAGGTGGTGCACTTCCGCCTGGCTGAACTGCGCACCGAGGTCGAGGCGCTGCGCGCGCTGACCTACCGCGCGGTGGAGATGTACGTGGCCGGCAAGGACGTCACACGCCTGGCCAGCATGGCCAAGCTGAAGTGCGGCCGGCTCAGCCGCGAGGTGGCCGACGCCTGCCTGCAATACTGGGGCGGCATGGGCTTCACCGCAGACAACCCGATCAGCCAGGCCTACCGCGACGGCCGGCTGATCAGCATCGGCGGCGGCGCCGACGAGATCATGCTGGGCATCATCTGCAAGCTCGAAGGCACGTTGAAATGAGCCCCCGAGGGCGGCGAGTCGGCCCGGCGGAGCCGGTTCCGTGGCGGGCAGCGTGGTCGACACTACTCACCGGAACGCTCGCATGACCACTGACACGACACCCTTGGACGGCCTCGCGCTGCGGCGCGAGGGGCCGGTGCTGCATCTGACGCTGAACCGGCCCGAGGTGCACAACGCGATGTCGCTGGCGCTGGTGCGGGCGCTGCGCGAGGCCCTGGCCGCCGCCGAGGCCGACGGGCAGACGCGCGTGATCGTGCTGCGCGGCGCCGGCAACCACTTCTGCGCCGGCGCCGACCTGAAGGACATGGCCGGCGCGCGGGCCCGGCTGGCCGAAGACCCCGAGGCGCTGGCCAAGGTCAACGCCGCCTTCGGCGAGTTGTGCGTGGCCTTCGCCGCCACCGGCCTGGCCACTGTGGCCGTGCTCGAGGGCACGGTGATGGGCGGCGGGCTGGGCCTGGCCTGCGTGGTCGACGTGGCGCTGGCCGGCACCAACGCGGTGTTCCGGCTGCCCGAGACCTCGCTGGGCCTGGTGCCGGCGCAGATCGCGCCCTTCCTGGTCGAGCGGCTGGGCTACGCCGAGGCCAAGCGCCTGGCCGTCACCGGCGCCACGCTGGACGCGCGCGCCGCGCTCGAACTGCGCCTGGTGCACGCCATGCACGCCGCCGGTGCGCTGGACCATGCGCTGGCCGACGTGCTGAACGAGATCCTGCAATGCGCGCCCGGCGCGGTGGCCGCCACCAAGGCGCTGCTGGCGCAGTCGCGCTTCCGTGCCCCGGCCGCTATGGTGCAGCACGCCGCCGAGCTGTTTTCGCGGGCCGCGCTGGGGCCCGAGGGCAGCGAGGGCATGGCGGCGTTCCTGCACAAGCGCAAGGCGACATGGATGCCCGGCGCGCCCGGGGCTGCGGGTGTTTGAAAAGATCCTAGTCGCCAACCGCGGCGAGATCGCCTGCCGCGTGATGCGCACCGCGCGGCGCCTGGGCTACCGCACCGTGGCCGTCTACAGCGATGCCGATGCCGGCGCGCTGCACGTGCGCCAGGCCGACGAGGCCGTGCGCATCGGCCCGCCGCCGGCGGCGCAGAGCTACCTCGACGCCGCCGCGCTGATCGCCGCCGCGCGTGCCAGTGGCGCCGACGCCGTGCACCCGGGTTACGGCTTTCTCTCCGAGAACGCCAACTTCGCCCAGGCCTGCGCCGACGCCGGGCGGGTCTTCATCGGCCCGCCGCCGCAGGCCCTGCGCGCGATGGGCGACAAGGCCGAGGCCAAACGCCGCATGCTGGCCGCCGGCGTGCCCTGCGCGCCCGGCTATCTGGGCGACGACCAGAGCGACGAGCGCCTGGCCTTGGAGGCCGCCGCGCTGGGCCTGCCGCTGCTGGTGAAAGCCGTGGCCGGTGGCGGCGGCCGTGGCATGCGCCTGGTGCGCGACGCCACCGAGTTGCCCGGGGCGCTGGCCGGTGCGCGGCGCGAGGCCGCGGCCGCCTTTGGCGACGGCCGGCTGATGCTCGAGCGGCTGATCGACCACGGCCGCCACATCGAGGTGCAGGTTTTCGCCGACCACCACGGCCACGCCGTGCACCTGGGCGAACGCGACTGCACGACGCAGCGGCGGCGGCAGAAGCTGATCGAGGAAACACCCTCGCCCATCATCGACGCGGTGCTGCGCGAGCGGCTGGGCGCCGACGCCGTGGCCGCGGCGCTGGCCGTGGGCTACCGCGGCGCCGGCACGGTCGAGTTCATCGTCGACGCCGACATGCGGCACCACTTCCTCGAGATGAACACGCGGCTGCAGGTCGAGCACCCGGTCACCGAGTGCGTCACCGGGCTCGACCTCGTCGAGTGGCAGCTGCGCGTGGCACACGGCGAGCCGCTGCCGCTGCGGCAGCACGAGATCCGCTTCAGCGGCCACGCCATCGAGGCGCGGCTGTATGCCGAAGATCCGTACGACGACTGGCGGCCGCAGACCGGCCGCATCATCGGCTGGCAGCCGCAGCACGCGGCGGCGCGCATCGACCACGGCATCGCCGAGGGTGACCAGGTCACGCCCTGGTACGACGCGCTGCTGGCCAAGTTCGTTGTGCACGGCAGCAGCCGCGACGACGCACTGCGCCGCCTGCGCCGGGCACTGGCCGACGCGCCGCTGCTGGGCGTGGTGAACAACGGCCCCTGGCTGGGCCGGCTGTTGCAGCACCCGCAGTTCACCGCCGCGGCGATGACGACGACGCGGCTGGACGAGTGGTCCGCCGGCGGCGACACCCTGCTGCAGCGCCCCGAGGTGCCCGAAGCCGCCTGGCGCATCGCTGCCGCGCTGTTCGTGCCGGCCGCCACCACGCGGCCGGCCAGCGTGGCGCAGCTCGACCTCACGCTGCACTGCCAGGGCCAGGCGCGCACGCTGCGCGCGCCGCCGGCCGGGCTGGCCGTGCTGTCGTTCGAGCAAGGCCGGCTGCGCTGCAGCGAAGACGGCGTGCAGCGCCAGGCCGAGGCAAGGTTCGACGGCGCATTCGACGGCGCCAGGCTGCACCTGGCGCTGGACGGCCAGCTCTTCACCTTCAACGAGCCCGCGCCGCACGCGGGCCTCGAGCCCACCGCCGACGCCCGCCGCGTACGCGCACCGGTGGCCGGGCGCGTGGCGCAGATCGCCGTGGCGGCCGGCGACGCGGTGGCCGCCGGCCAGCCGCTGGTGTGCGTGGAGGCGATGAAGATGGAGATGTGGCAGCACGCCGCCGTGGCCGGCACCGTGCTGGCGATGCACGTGCAATGCCACGACACGGTGGCCGCCGGCGCGCTGCTGGTGGAACTGGAGATCGCCGCGTGAACGCACCGACCCCGGCCGACAAGGCCATCCTCACCTGCGCGCTGACCGGCGTGCTCACCGACCCGCAGCAGCACCCCGTGCCGGTGACGCCGGCGCAGATGGCCGCCGAGGCGCGCGATGCCTTCAACGCCGGCGCCAGCGTCATGCACGTGCACCTGCGCGCGCAGGCGCCGGACCGCGGCCACCTGCCGAGCTGGGAGCCCGATGTCGCCGCGGCCGTGTGCAGCGCCATCCGCAGCGCCTGCCCCGGCGTGATCATCAACCTCAGCACCGGCGTCATCGGCCCCGACATCAGTGGCCCGGTGGCCTGCCTGCGCCGCGTGCGGCCCGAGGCCGCGGCCTGCAACGCCGGCACGCTGAACTACCTCAAGCTCAAGGCCGACGGCAGCTGGGCCTGGCCGCCCATGGTCTTCGACAACCCGGTGGCCAAGGTGCAGGCCTTCCTGGCGGTGATGGACGAACTGCACGTGCACCCGGAGTTCGAGTGTTTCGACGTCGGCATCGTGCGCAGCGTGGGCATGTACCTGCGGGCGGGCCTTTTCACCGGCGTGCCCGAACTCAACTTCGTGATGGGCGTGGCCAGCGGCATGCCCTGCGACGCCGAATTGCTGGCCCTGCTGCCGAAGTACCTGCCGCCGGGCGCCGTCTGGCAGAGCACGCTGATCGGCCGTGCCGAGGTCTGGCCCGTGCACCAGAAGACGGCCGAACTCGGCGGCATGCTGCGCAGCGGGCTCGAAGACACCTTCTACCTGCCCGACGGCTGCAAGGCCGGCGGCAACGGCGCGCTGATCGAGGCGCTGGCGCAGTGCGCGCGGCGCGCCGGCCGCGCCGTGGCCAGCCCGGCCGAGGCGCGCGCGATGCTCGGCCTGGCCCCGGCGGCGCCATGACACTGCACCCGCGCAGCAGCGAAGAACAGGCCCGGCTGGACGCCGCGCTGGTCGATCTCTTCCAACACAAGATCGCCTTCAACCAGGTGCTGGGCCTGAAGATCACCTCGGTGCAGCCGGGCGACGTGCGCGGCGAGTTCGAGATGAAGCCCGAACTCGTGGGCCACTACCGCTACGGCCGCCTGCACGGCGGCGTGATCTCGGCCGTGCTCGACGCCATGGGCGGCCTGGCGCTGATGGTGGGCATCGCCGAGCGTCACCCGCACGACAACATGCCGCAGGTGATGCAGCGCTTCTCGAAGATGGGCACCATAGACCTGCGCATCGACTACCTGCGCCCGGGGCTGGGCCGCCATTTCGTCGCCAGCGCCGAGCCCACGGTGCTGGGCAGCCGCCTCGGCCGCACGCAGATGAAGCTGGTCAACGACGAAGGCACGCTCATCGCCACCGGCGCCGCCGCCTTCGTGGTGGCCTGAGAGCGGGAGAGTCCTTCGTTCACGCCCGAGAAACTCTCACGCTCTGAGGCCCGGCGGCCAGCCTTGAGGTCGCGGCCTCCAGCCCCATCTGGCGATGATCGCGTGTCCGACGCCCAGCCCAACAGCGCATGAAGCCCGCCTACCCCCGCAAGCTCACCCTCGCCATCGCCGCCCTGCTCGGCGCCGCCGCCGCGTTCTTCGCCGTGCCGGCACTGGTGCAGAGCCGGCCCGACGCCGTGCCCCGCGCCGTCACGCCGCGCGGGCCGCTGGCCGCCGACGAGCTGGCCCATATCGACGTCTTCAAACGCACCTCGCCTTCGGTGGTGCACATCACCAGCCTGGGCGTGCAGCGCGACCTGTTCAGCCTCAACGTGCAGCAGGTGCCGCGCGGCACCGGCACCGGCTTCGTCTGGGACGACAGCGGCCACATCGTCACCAACTTCCACGTCATCCAGGGCGCCAACGGCGCGCGCGTGACGCTGGCCGACCAGAGCAGCTACGACGCCACCCTGGTCGGCGCCTTCCCCGATCGCGATCTCGCCGTGCTGCGCATCGAGGCCCCCAAGGCCAAGCTGCCGCCTATCGCGCTGGGCAGCAGCCGCGACCTGCAGGTGGGTCAGCGCGTCTACGCCATCGGCAACCCCTTCGGCCTCGACCAGACGCTGACCACCGGCCTCGTGAGCGCGCTCAACCGCGAGATCGAGTCCTTCAACAACCGCACCATCCGCGGCGTGATCCAGACCGATGCCGCCATCAACCCGGGCAACTCGGGCGGCCCGCTGCTCGACTCGGTGGGGCGGCTGATCGGCGTCAACACGCAGATTGCCAGCCCCAGCGGCGCCAGCGCCGGCATCGGCTTCGCGATCCCGGCCGACGAGGTCAACCGCATCGTGCCACGGCTGATCCGCGACGGCCGCTTCGTGCGCCCGGCGATCGGCATCTCGGCCGGGCCGGCGGGCCTGCACCGGGCGCTGAACCTGCCCAAGGGCGTGGCCATCGTGCAGGTGGGCGCGGGCACGCCGGCGTCGCGCGCCGGCCTGCAGCCCTTCCGCCGCGGCAACCGCGGCGAGGTGCTGCCCGGCGACGTCATCACCGCGATCAACGGCGAGGCCGTCAACGACCTCGACGACATGCTGGCGCTGCTGGAGCGCCGCCAGCCCGGCGAGAGCGTGACGCTGAGCGTGTGGCGCGACGGGCGCACCCGCCAGCAGCAATTGCTGCTGGCGGCTTCGGAGTGACACCAGCAGCAATTGCTGCTGGCGGCTTCGGAGCGACACCAGCAGCAATTGCTGCTGGCGGCTTCGGAGCGACACCGCGTCGCCGGCTGCTGGCGCGGCCGCGCTGAAAGGTCGCGTGCATTGGCGCGACCCACGGGTCATGAACCAGGAGACCGCCATGACCCGCCGCCAGGTGATGAACCTGCTGTCCGCCATCGGCCTCGGCAGCGCCGTGAGCCCACAGGCCGCGGCGGCTGCGCCTGCCGCCACCCGCACGGACGTGATCGACCTGCCGGCCGCCGATTGGCGCCGCCGCCTCACGCCGCAGCAATATGCCGTGCTGCGCGACGAGGGCACCGAGCGCCCCTTCAGCAGCGCGCTCCACGGCGAAAAGCGCGGCGGCAGCTACCACTGCGCCGGCTCCGACCTGCCGCTGTTCTCGTCCGCCGCCAAGTTCGACAGCGGCACCGGCTGGCCCAGCTTCCACACCGCGCTGCCGGGCGGCGTGGCCACGCGCACCGACTACAAGCTGATCCTGCCGCGCACCGAGTACCACTGTGCACGCTGCGGCGGCCACCAGGGTCATGTCTTCAACGACGGCCCACGGCCCACGGGCAGGCGCTACGGCAACAACGGCGTCGCGCTGCGCTTCGTCGCGGAGGCCGCGTGAGCGCGCCGGGCCGTTCCCAGGCGCTCATCCCGGAGCGCGCAGCGCAGAGGGTCGTCCAGTGAGGCGCCGCGCCCCGGGCTATTGGGCCGCCGCAGCGTAGGCGTTGGCGTCGTTGCCCGCCGCGGCGCAGACCGCCGCGCCGTCCATGGCCCCCACCGCCGTGGCCACCTTTGCCGGCGGCTGCTTCTGGTGCGTCGAGGCCGACTTCGACAAGGTGCCGGGCGTGCTGTCGACGACCTCGGGCTACACCGGCGGCACGGTGGCCCACCCGAGCTACGCGCAGGTCGCGGCCAAGGTCACGGGCCACGCCGAAGTGGTGCGCATCGTCTACGACCCGGCCAAGCTGAGCTACGAGACGCTGCTGGGCAAGTTCTGGCTCAGCATCGACCCGACGACCAAGAACGGCCAGTTCTGCGACAGCGGCAGCCCCTACCGCACGGCCATCTTCACGCACGACGCAAGTCAGGCCGCGGCGGCACGCGCATCGCTGGCGGCGCTGGAGAAGAGCAAGCCGTTCAAGCAGCCCATCGTGACCACGATGGAGCCGGCAGGCGCCTTCTATCCGGCCGAGGACGACCACCAGGACTACTACCGCAAGAACGCGGTGCGCTATGCCTGCTACCGCGCCTCCTGCGGGCGCGACCTGCGGCTCAAGCAGCTGTGGGGTGCGGCGAACTAAGGTGACGCCGGCAGCGTGGCTGCAGGTGTGGCCGTGACCGCGCCCTTGAAGGCCCCCGGCACCAGGCTCCAGTTTGGGCGCCGCAGGCTCATCGTCAGCAAGACGGCCGCCCACACCGTGGCGCCCAGGAAGGGGAAGAGACCGCTGATCTCGGCCAGCCGCGTATTGACCAGCACGTCGACGACGATGGCCGCGACGAGGATGAAGCCAACGATGGCCACGCGCGTCCAGTCGACGTGCGCCTGGGCGTCGAAGTCGCGCGACAGCGACATGTAGGCGTCCTGCTTCATCGCCAGCGGGATGCCGAAGGTCACCAACGCCACCGCCGCGGCGATGTAGGCCTCGGCCACCTCCAGCGGCGAGATGCCGGCGATCCAGATCATCGTTGCCGTCGTGTCGCCGACCACGTTGCCGGCGCCGCCGGCATTGGACGCAGCGACGATGGCGGCCAGATAGCCGATGTGCACGCGCCCCTTGAACACGGTGTGGGCGATGGCTCCGCCGATCATCGCCGCGGCGAGGTTGTCGAGGAAACCGGACAGCGCCCAAACCAGCGCCAGCAGCACGAAGCCGCCCTGCCAGCCCCCAGGAAGGAAGCGCGGCAGGAGCGCGGGCACCTCGCTCTTCTCGAACCGGTCGGCCAGCAGCGCAAACCCCAACAGCAGCAGCAGGTTGCTCAGCAGCACCCACTCATGGCCCAGGTGCGTCAGCAGCCCGGAGACACCCGCGCCGACCTTGAACGGCGACCAGAGAATCTTGTACAGCGCGATCAGCACCGCGCCGCCCATCGCGATGCGCAGCGCGTGGGTGTGGAAGATGGCCACGCCCGCCAGCACGGCGGCGAAGAACAGGAACTCCACCGGCACCGGGCCGAGCGATGGCCCCGCAAAAGCAGCCGTCTCTGCCGCCGACGCCGGCGCCCAAACCAGGCCCGCCGGCAGGGCAGTTCCGCAAACCAGCACTCTGTTCAATCCGTTTCTCCTCCAGGGCGTCGGTTCTAGAAGGGCACGGCGTTGGCCGAGCACCACGGCACGCCATGGCAAACCCGCGCCCGTGCCGGCAGGCGCCGTGCACCACCAGAACCGGGCCACGGTCGCATCGACGTCGGGCGCTAGCATCGCGGCTGTTCAGGAGCCCCCATGCAAATCGTCTGCCTCGACCTCGAAGGCGTGCTCGTGCCCGAGATCTGGATCGCCTTCGCCGAGCGCACCGGCATTGCCGACTTCCGCCGCACCACGCGCGACGAGCCCGACTACGACAAGCTGATGCAGTACCGCCTGGCGCTGCTGCGCCAGCACGGGCTGAGGCTGTCCGACATCCAGGCCGTGATCGGCGGCATGGCACCGATGGCCGGTGCGCGCGACTTCCTCGACACGCTGCGCACGCGCTACCAGGTGCTCATCCTGTCGGACACGTTCTACGAGTTCGCCGACCCGCTGATGGCCCAGTTGGGGCGGCCCACGCTGCTGTGCCACCGCCTGCTGACCGATGGCGAGGGTTTCGTCGCCGAGTACCGGTTGCGCCAGCCCAACCCCAAGACCCACGCCGTCAACGCGTTCAAGTCGCTGAACTTCCAGGTCATCGCCGCCGGCGACTCGTACAACGACACCGGCATGCTGGGCGCTGCCGACGCCGGCTTCTTCATCCACCCGCCCGAGAACATCGTGGCGCAGTTTCCGCAGTTCCCCGTGCACCGCGACTACGCCGGCCTGCTGGGCGCCATCGACGCCGCGGCCGCCCGGCTGCGCGGCACCGCCTGATGCACGGCGCGGCCTGATAAAGACCCTGCGGCGAACGCCCGTTCTCGGGATGGCGTCGCCCAGGTGCCGGCCTCAGCATGGCGCCCCAAGAGCACGGCGCGCAACACCCCGTGCAGAGGACCCGAGCCGATGATCAGCCTGAAGATCGTCAAGGGCGCCGAGATCGCCGTAGGCGTGGTACCCGAGATGCGTTTGCCCGAGCCGCTGACAGGCTTCGTCATCGGCCGCGACCCGGCCGTGCACTGGCCCATCCCCGACCCCACGCGGGCGCTGTCGGCGCGCCACTGCGAAGTGCTGGCCACGCCGGCCGGCGTCGTGCTGCGCGACCTTTCGACCAACGGCACCTTCGTCAACGGCGCGATGGCGCGGCCGGCCGGCGACCATGTGCTCAACGACGGCGACCGCTTCGAGCTCGGCCCCTACACCATCCTCGTGCAGGGCACGCTGCCGGCCGCCGCGTCGCGGCCTGCGGCCGCCGCGCCGACACCGGCCGCTTCGCCGCCCACCCGGCCGCCCTCGGTCCAGGCCACCGCGCCGTCGCGGGGCGGCGACCCGGCGGCGATGCTCGCCAGCGCGGCGCCGCCGCGCGAGGGGCTGACCGAGATCCTGCGCGCCGCGCCGCCGGCCGAAGACAGTCCGCTCGAGGTCACCAAGATCCGGCTCGCCCCCAAGACCAACGACGCCGCGCCGGCACGACCAGCCGGCCGCACGCCGATGCCGGCCGTGGGCGCAGCGGCTGCAGCGTCGTTGCCGGTGCCGGTGCCGGTGCCGGTGCAGGAACCGGCGCCGGTCCCCGCCCCACCGGCTGCGGCGAGCGCGGCCGGCGTCGAGCCGCTGCTGGCGGCACTGGCCGCCGGCCTGGGCCTGCCGCCCGAGGCCCTGGCCGGGCGCGACGCCGCGCAGGCCGTGGCGCAGGCCGGCGCGCTGGCGCGGGCGGCGGTCGAGGTGCTGCGCCAATTGCTCGAGCAACAGGCCCAGGGCAGGCGCCAGATCGGCAGCCGCGCGCCGGCGCTGCAGGCCGTGCGCGACGTCAACCCGCTGCGCCTGGCGGCCACGCCCGAGGCCGCGCTACTGGCGCTGCTGGCGCCCGGCGCCAGGCCCGAAGTGCCGCTGCGTCGCGCCGCGGCCGAACTGACCGCGCACGAGCAGCGCATGCTGGCGGCGTTTCGCCACGCCGCGCAGCAGCTGGGCGAGGAGATCGCCCCCGAGGCCCTCGAGGCCGCCTTGCCCACGTCGAGCGGCAGCGACGCCGCCGCCCGGCTTCAGGCGCGCCAAGCGCGGCTGTGGACTTTGTACACGCAGGTCTGGCAGGGCATGGGCCTGGCGCCAGGGCTGGCCTGGTCGCAGGGTTTCGTCGAAGCCGCACAACTGCACCTGGCCACGGCCTACGACAAGCCCGGCCCAGCCGCGAAAACCTGAAGCCGACGCCGCAGGAGACCCGCCGATGAGCAACTTCTTCAGCTACGCGGGCGCCACCGAACCCGAGCCCCCGGCGCCGCAACGCGCCATCCTGGGCGAGCTCAGCGGCGAAGACTGGGAGAAATTCATCGGCCATGCGGCCCGCCGCCGCTACCCCGCCGGCGCCGTCGTCTTCGAGGCCGGCCACACCGCGCGGCCGCTGTGTTTCGTCGCCAGCGGCCTGGTCGAGTTGCGCGCCCCCGGCGCGCCGCGCCAGGCGCCGCCGGTGCAGCGCGGCGAGGGCGAGGTCTTTGGCGTGCTGAGCTTCCTGGACGGCGCGCCCAGCGCCGTCACCGCCACCGTTGCCTCGGCCGGCCCGGCCGAGCTGCTGATGCTCTCGCCCGAGGCACTGCTGCAACTGGCAGCCTGGCAGCCGCGCATCGCAGTGGCGCTGCTGCGCGACCTGGGCGCTTTCGTCGCCGCGCGGCTGCGCACGCTGCAACCCGGCGACTAGGCCGCCGCAGCCACCGCCCTCACGACATGGCCCGCCCCGCCGTCGTCCCCATCGCAGCCGCCGCCGACGCTGCCGCGACCCAGTTCTTCAGCAACTACACCCAGCTGCGGACCCGCGTGCCCATGGCCGTGTGGTACGCGGCGCGGCTGGCGGTGATGGCCGTGACGGTGGCACTGGCGCTGGTGCTGATCGTGCGGCCCGAACTCGGCCTGACGCTCTTCTGGGGCCTGGCGATCCCGGTCGTGCCGGCGCTGCTGGTGGTGGCCCCCGGCCTGTGGCGCCAGGTCTGCCCGATGGCGACCATGAACCAGCTGCCGCGGCTGGCCGGCTTCAGCCGCGCGCTCGAGTTGCCGCCGGCGCTGAAGGCCGCGGCCTTCGGCATCGCTGTGGCGCTGTTCATCGCCGCGGTGGCGCTGCGCGTGCCGCTGCTCAACCACAGCGGCGCCGTGGTCGGCGCCGGGGTGCTGGTGGTGCTGGCGCTGGCCTTTGCGGGCGGCGTGGCGTTCAAGGGACGCAGCGGCTGGTGCGGCACCTTCTGCCCGCTGGCGCCCATCCAGCGCAGCTACGGCCAGGCACCGCTGGTCGTGGTGAAGAACGGCTACTGCAACCCCTGCGTGGGCTGCCAGAAGAGCTGCTACGACTTCAACCCGCGCGCCGCCGTGTTCAGCGACGTCTACGACGACGACCCGCGCCATGCCGCGCAGCGCCGGCTGTTCATGGCGCTGCTGCCGGGGCTGATCCTGGGCTACTTCCTGCAGGGCCCGCAGCCGGCCTGGGGCGAGCCGTGGCATGCACTCATCCTGCTCGGCAGCTGCTGCGCGTCGGCGGGGCTCTACATGATCGTGGTGGCCTTCGTGCCGGCCACGCCGGCCAACCCCTACCGCGTGGCGCTGGCCTTCGGCGTGGCCGCGCTGGCAGCGTTCTACTGGTTCGCCGGGCCCACCATCTTGCGCACGGTGGCCGGGCTGCTGGGTGCCGAGCCGGCGCCCGGGCTGCTGCAGGCGGCTTCGTTCAGCGGCATCGCGCTGGCCGGGTTGCTGGCGGGCAGCGGCCTTTACGCCGAGCGCCGCTGGCTGGCCACGCAGCGCGCCGGCCAGCGCGGCGGCGCCGCAGCCGGGCGCGCGGCCGCGGCGGCCGGCGGCACCTCGCTGAAGGAGCGCCTGGCCAGCCACGACGCCGCCGAGGTCACCGACCGCGCCTCGGGCATCGCCTTCCGGGTCGCGCCCGACGCGACGCTGCTCGAGGCCATCGAGGCGGCCGGCCTGAAGATCAACTTCGGCTGCCGCGCCGGCGTCTGCGGCGCCGACCCGGTGGCCATCTGCGCGGGCCACGACCAGCTCTCGCCGCCCGGCGACGACGAACTCGCCACGCTGCGCCGGCTGGGCCTCGAAGGCCGCGCGCGGCTGGCCTGCATGTGTACCGTCAAGGGCCCGGTGCTGATCGACCGCGACCCGCGCTCGGCGCCGGCGCCCAAGGTGGTCGCCGTCTCGCGCGTGCCGCAGGTCGACCGTGCGCTCAACGCCGCCGTGCGCCGCGTCGTCGTCGTCGGCAACGGCGTCGCCGGCATGGGCGTGGTCGAGGCACTGCGCCGCTGCAGCCCGAGCGTGACGATAGACATCGTCGGCAACGAGCCGCACGCCTTCTACAACCGCATGGGCATAGGCCGGCTCATCTACGACAGCGAGGGCATGGACTCGCTCGAGCTGGTGCCCGACGACTGGGCGGTGCGGCAGGACGTGACGATGTGGAGCGGCTAGGTCGCTGCGCGCATCAGCCGCGGCGAGCGGCGGCTGTTTCTCGCCGACCCGCGCCAGCGCGGGCGCGAGCTGCCCGAGGGCCTGCTCTACGACAAGCTGGTGCTGGCCACCGGCGCACGCGGCACACCGCCCGACGCCAGCTTCCTCAGCCACGCCAACGCCTTCGTGCTGCGCAGTGCCGACGACGCCCGCGCCATCCGCGACTACGTGCACCGCTGCGGCGCACGCCGTGCGGTGGTGGTGGGCGGCGGCGTGCTGGGCGTCGAGGCCGCCGACGCACTGAACAAACTGGGTCTGAAGGTGACGCTGCTGCAGCGCGCCGAGCGGCTGATGAACGCGCAACTCGATGAGCAAGGGGCGGCACGGCTGCAGGCTTATCTCGAAAGCATCGGCATCCAGGTCGTCACGCGCTGCTCGGTGAGCCGCTTCGAAGGCCAGCCGCAGTTGCAGGCGGCGCAGCTGAGCCACGGCCCGCGCGTGCGCGCCGACCTCTTCGTCGCCGCCCTGGGCATTCAGGCCAACACCTTCCTGGCCGAGCAGGCCGGGCTGGCGCTGGGCGACAACGGCATCCGCGTCAACCGCCACATGCAGACCGACGACCCCGACATCTACGCCGTGGGCGACGTTGCCGACCTCAGGGGCACGCCGCGCGGCCTGTGGCCGATTGGCGCAGCGCATGCCGCCACGGCCGTCGAATCGATGTTGGGCGCGCCGCTGCCCTATGCCACGCCGCGCATCGTGCTGCAGCTCAAGTGCGAGGGCATAGATCTGCGCAGCCAGGGCGAGACCGTCGCGCGCGAGGGCGACGAGGACTTTCATGCGCGCGAGGGCGACGCCGCGTGGTGGCGCCTCGTCGTGCGCCACGGCCAGCTGGCCGGCGGCCTCTACGTCGGCCCGCCGGGCACGGCCAAGGCCTTCACGAAGCTGCTGCAGCAGCCGCTGGACCTGGCGCCCATCCGCGCCGAGTTGCGCGCGGGCCGGCTCGAGGCCCTGGGCCAGCTGGCGCGCGGCTGAAGGCCGCAGCGCCAGGGTTCGTCAGCGGTTGACCAGCGCCTGATCAGCGCTTCGGCGGGCCGCCGCGTGCGGCAGGCGGGCGGCCACCGCCACTACCACCACCACCACCGCTGCGGCCCCCACCACCGGGCCGACCCGAGGGCGAAGCGCCACCTGGCGCGCGGCCGGCGCCCGGCCGGCCACCGCCGCCGCTGCGCGCACCACCGCCACCACCGCCACCGCCGCCACCGCCGCCACCGCCGTAGCCGCCACGGCCACCGCCGCCGCCCGCGTTGCGCTTGGTGCCGCCGACACCGATGGTCATGCGGCCCAGCACGATGGGCTCGGCCTTCTCGCCGGCCGGCGGCTCGAAGCCGGGCACCACCTCGCGCGGAATCGAACGCTTGATGAGCCGCTCGATGTCCTTCACGAAGCCCTCCTCGTCCAGGCAGACGAGCGAAATCGCCTCGCCCGTGGCACCTGCGCGGCCGGTGCGGCCGATGCGGTGCACGTAGTCCTCGGGCACGTTGGGCATCTCGAAGTTCACCACGTGCGGCAACTGGTCGATGTCGATGCCGCGCGCCGCGATGTCGGTGGCCACCAGCACCTGCAGGTCGTTGCTCTTGAAGTCGGCCAGCGCCTTGGTGCGCGCCGTCTGGCTCTTGTTGCCATGGATGGCCATGGCGCTGATGCCCTGCTCGCACAGGAACTCGGTGAGCCGGTTCGCGCCGTGCTTCATGCGCGTGAAGACCAGCACCTGGTGCCATCCTCCGTTCGGGCCGCTCTTGATCAGGTGGGCGAGCAGTTCCTTCTTGCGCTCGCGGCCCACCGGGTGGATCTTCTGCGCGATGGTCTCTGCCGTCTGGTTGCGCCGCGCCACCTCGATCAGCGCCGGGGCGTTGAGCAGGCGGTCGGCCAGTTCCTTGATCTCGTCGCTGAAGGTGGCGCTGAA
>PNKD01000032.1 GCA_013822265.1 Leptothrix sp. (in: b-proteobacteria) | reverse complement strand
GTGCGTCCAGGCCCGTTTCCTGCAGTTGCGACAGCAGCCTGTGAAAACTCTCCAGCATCTGCAGTGCCGCGCGGTGGGCGTTGTCCAGCGTCTCGAACTCGGGCAGATCGCTGCTGCTGCGGCGGGTGTGGCGGGCAGGGCGGGCATTGCGGACAGGGGGTGTGGTCTGCGTCATGGAGCCTCCGGAAATCCGCGTCCATTCTTTGGCCCGCCGGCCGACCCCGGCTTGCGAAGGATCAAGCCTGCGGCACAGCCCGGGCGATGCGGCCACACAGGTAGGTCCAGACGAAGTGGGCGGCGGCCTGGCTCGTGAGTTCGGCATGGTCGAAGGGCGGCGCCACCTCGACGCAATCCATGCCGACGAAGGGCAGGTCGGCGAGTTCTTCCAGCAGCGTGAGCACCTGGTTGCTGCTCAGGCCTCCCGGCTCTGGCGTGCCGGTACCGGGCGCGTAGGCGGGGTCGAGCGCATCGATGTCGAGGCTGAGGTAGACGGGCGGGTTGCCGTGCGCGGCAAGACGGTTGCGAATGGCCTCGGTCACCGGCGCCAGCTGCGCCGGCGAGGCCAGGCCGCGAAGCTGCCGCGCCGTGAAGACCCGGCCGCCTCGATGCTGCACGTATTCACGCGCCTGGCGATGGCCGGCCGAGCGTATGCCCAGTTGGGTGAAGCACGCGTCGATCACCAGGCCCTCCTGCATCGCCTCCCAGACCCAGGTGCCGTGGCCGCTGGGTTCGCCGAAGTGGTCGCGCCAGGTGTCGCAATGGGCGTCGAAGTGGATGACGGCAAGCGGCCGCCCCAGGTGCTGACGGTAGGCGCGCAGCAGCGACAGAGTGATCGAGTGGTCGCCGCCCAGCCAGGCCATGTGATGGCGCTGGATGAGCCGCACGGCCATGGGCTCGAGCGCCGCGCGCAGGGCCTGCAGCGATGTATTGGGCAGCAGCAGGTCGCCAACATCGGCCAGCTGCGGCTGCGGCGCGACCTCGAACAGCGGGTGCAGGCCGTCGCAGAGCATGTGGCTGGCCTGGCGGATGGCCCGCGGCCCCAATCGGGCGCCAGGGCGGTTGGTGGTGGCGCCGTCCCAGGCCACGCCGGCCACGGCAAAGCGCGTGGCGCGCCCCGGCGCGCCGGCCTTGAGGAAGCCGTTGTCGGAAAGAAAGGCGAAGTCGCTCATGAACAGATCCTGCGGCACGCTGGCCGCGCATGATACGAAGGGCGTGCGCGTTGCAGCCCGACCTCCTCCGCCAGCATCTCTGCAGCGACGGCCCCATCTACTTGGCAAGTTGGCTGGGCAGGCAGGGCGTGGCCTTCGAGATTTCGACAGCGCGGCCGGGCACGCCTACGCGCAAGGTCTGGCGGGTTACGGGGCCCAGGCCGCCTCAACCCTGCGCCAAGTGCGTGCGTGCCTGCGTCACGCCCAACTCCAGCAGCACCGCCATGCTGGTCACTGCCAAGAAAAGGGCCCGTAAGCACCGCAGCCGGCCATTCGGCCGGATCGGGCTTTTCGGGTCAGGTGACTGCCAGCCATCCGGTGCAGGCGTCGTCGCGCGTCTGCGAGGCCTGCGTGGCATCGAGTGCCTGGGTGTCGATACAGACCCGCGCAGGTGACGCCGGCACTGGGCGGGGCCGTGCCGGGCCGGAAAAAGCAGCCGCCGGCTCGGAGCGTGGATACCGCGCTTCGGACTGCGCTTGCCCGCACCGGCGCGCTACACCGATGGGGCGCCTAGGCTCAACTTGTTGCCTGCGGACTTGGGTCTGGGTCGTTGCGCCGCTTCGCGGTCCACAAAACACTTTTCCACATTATGAGACTTAGGCACGTTGCACCGCAGCAAAAGTCCATCATATGAGAAGACATTGTTTCACATTACGATAACTGTCGCTAAGTCATTGATTTTATTTACTTGTATGTCATATCTTATATAAGACATAGGTCTGGATTTCAAAGCCGACCGAGCGTACGCTGAGGGTGTCTCTTCACCGCTTCGACCGAAGTCGCAGCAACAACAGCCAACACCCCGGAGCCTCCCATGACCAAGCCCAGCCGCCAACAACAGATCGCCGCTCTCGAGAAGGAGTGGGCTGAGAACCCCCGCTGGAAAGGCATCAAGCGCGACTACAGCGCGGCCGATGTCGTGCGCCTGCGTGGCAGCCTGCCCATCGAGCACACGCTGGCCAAGCGTGGTGCCGAGAAGCTGTGGAACCTGATCAATACCGAACCCTTCGTCAACAGCCTGGGTGCACTGACGGGCAACCAGGCGATGCAGCAGGTCAAGGCCGGCCTGAAGGCCATCTACCTGTCTGGCTGGCAGGTCGCCGGCGACGCCAACAGCAACGGCGAGATGTACCCCGACCAGAGCCTGTACTCGGTCGACTCGGTGCCCAAGGTCGTCAAGCGCATCAACGCCACCTTCAAGCGCGCCGACGAAATCCAGTGGAGCGAGGGCAAGGACGACGTCGACTACTTCGCGCCCATCGTGGCCGATGCCGAAGCCGGCTTCGGCGGCGTGCTCAACGCGTTCGAGCTCATGAAGTCGATGATCGACGCGGGCGCCGCCGGTGTGCACTTTGAAGACCAACTCGCCAGCGTCAAGAAGTGCGGCCACATGGGCGGCAAGGTGCTGGTGCCCACGCGTGAAGCCGTAGCCAAGCTGGTGGCCGCGCGCCTGGCCGCCGACGTGATGGGCACGCCGACCATCCTGCTGGCCCGCACCGACGCAGAGGCCGCCGACCTGGTGACCAGCGACGTCGACAGCAACGACCAGCCCTTCCTCACCGGCGAGCGCACGGTCGAGGGCTTCTTCAAGTCGAAGAACGGCCTCGAGCAGTCGATCAGCCGCGGCCTGGCGTACGCGCCGTATGCCGACCTCATCTGGTGCGAGACGGGCAAGCCCGACCTCGGCTTTGCCAAGGCCTTTGCCGATGCCATCCACGCCAAGTTCCCGGGCAAGCTGTTGGCCTACAACTGCAGCCCGTCGTTCAACTGGAAGAAGAACCTCGACGACGCCACGATCGCCAAGTTCCAGCGCGAACTCGGCGCGATGGGCTACAAGTTCCAGTTCATCACGCTGGCCGGCTTCCACAGCCTGAACTACGGCATGTTCGAACTGGCCTACGGCTACGCGCGCAACAACATGACGGCCTTCGTCGAACTGCAGGAAAAGGAGTTCGCCGCTGCCGAGAGGGGCTTCACCGCCGTGAAGCACCAGCGCGAGGTTGGCACGGGTTACTTCGACGCCGTGACGACGACCATCGAGGCGCTGTCGTCGACCGCGGCGCTCAAGGGCAGCACCGAGGACGAGCAGTTCTTCGACGGCACGCATCACTGACCGCGCGCGGTGGGCGGCCCCGCGCGGACCGTCCGTCGGCTCGCGCAGAGCCGCTGAGCGCCAGCGAGAAAAACGAAGAGGCCCCGCGGGGCCTCTTCGTGTCTGCAGCCTCGCTTGTCCTTCAGGCCAGCTTGAACACCGCCACCGCCTGAACCAGCTGCGTGGCCTGCTTGCGCAGGCTTTCCGCTGCGGCAGTGCTTTCTTCCACCAGCGCCGCATTCTGCTGCGTGCTCTGGTCCATCTGCGTCACCGCTTCGCCGACTTGGCCGACACCGTTGCTCTGCTCGGTGCTAGCGGCGCTGATCTCGGCAACGATGTGGGTCACGCGCTGGATCGAACGGACGACCTCGCTCATGGTCTTGCCGGCGCCATCGACGAGCGTGCTGCCGTGGTCGACTCGCTCGACGCTGGCGGTGATCAGCGCCTTGATCTCCTTGGCCGCCTCGGCCGACCGCTGGGCCAGACTGCGCACCTCGCCAGCCACGACGGCGAAGCCACGGCCCTGCTCGCCCGCGCGGGCCGCCTCGACGGCCGCGTTGAGGGCCAGGATGTTGGCCTGGAAGGCGATGCCGTCGATGGTGCCGATGATGTCGGCGATGCGGCGGCTGCTCTGGTTGATGCCCTTCATGGTCTCGACCACCTCGCCGACCACTGCGCCCCCTTGCACGGCCACGCTGGACGCCTTCTGGGCGAGCTGGCTGGCTTCGCGGGCGTTGTCGGCGTTGCTGCGCACCGTAGAGCCCAGTTCCTCCATGGTCGCTGCGGTCTGCTGCAGCGCCGAGGCCTGCTGCTCGGTACGGCTGGAGAGGTCCTGGTTGCCCTTCGCGATCTGCGCACTGGCGGTGGCCACTTGGTCGGAGCCCTGGCGCACCTGAGAGACGGCCTGGCTCAGGTTGCTCTGCATGGTCTGCAGCCAGGCCATGATGCTGTCCCGGTCACCCGGCTTCAGTGTGATGCGCGTCGACAAGTCACCTTCGGCCACGGCCTTGACGACCAGCACGGCGCTGTGCGGTTCACCGCCCAGCTGGTTCAGCAGATTGCGCGTGATCGCCAGGGCCAGGGCCAGGCCCGCGGCGAGGGCCAACAGCAGCAGTACCGCGGTGATTGCCTGCGACTGGCTGTGGAGGTCAGCAGCATGCGTGGCAGCCGCCTGCGCGCCCGCCTCGTTGAACGCCAGCAGGTCGCGCAGCGCGCCCAGCGACTCGTCGACGGCCATGCTCGACGCACCGTCGGCGATGTCGGCGGCGTCCTGCTGCTGCTTGTCGCGCCCCATCTTGATGACCTTCTTCTGGAAATCGACGTACGCGGCCCACGACTTGTCGTAGGCGGCCATCAGCGCGGTCTCCTCGTCGCCGGCCACCCGCGCCTTGTACGCCGCCATGAGATCGACCACGCGCTTGGCCAGTTCGGCCATCTTGTCTTCGTATTCGGACTGGTAGCTCTTGTCGTCGGTGCGGCTGTGCTTGATCTCGAACTCGCGCGCCGAGATCACCGCGGCGCGGGTCTCGGCCGGCTGCGATACGCCCGCCAGCCACTTGTTGGCGATAAGCGCGGCGTCGGCATTGACACGGTTCAGGCTGTACAGCGCCACCGCGCCCAGCACGGCAGTCAGCACGAGCACGGTGCCGAAAGCCGCCATCAGCTGTGTGCGCACACCGGCGTGCGAAATGGCGGCGCGCAAACGCTTCAACGTGATCATGGACAGGGTCCTGTGGAGTTGGGATCGGCGGCGCCCATGCAGTGCCGCATCGCGGTGCTGCGCTTATTTCTTGTGGCCGATGTAGCTCACGCCGACGATCTTGCCGCTGCCGTCCTTGATCGGGTTGTAGCAACTGTCGAAGGCCGTGCCCAGCACGTCGATGGGGCCGCCGTACTGCTTGCCCGTGCTGACAGCCGCGTAGGCGGCATTGCGCGCCAGCACGGTGCCGACACCGCGCTTGCCCTCGGGCGTGAGCACGTTGGTGCTGACGCGGACGAACTCTTCGCCGTCCTTGACGAACACGGTGGCCGTGGCCTTGTGATCCTTGCGGATGGCGTCGACGACGTCGTCGTTGTTGTTGATCTTGCGATCGCCGAAGTAGATGGTCGGCACGCTCTTGCCTGCCACGTCGGTGGTGCCGTCGATTCTGGCTGCGCCGATCTTGGCCAGGCGCGCGTCCAGGTCGGCGATCGTCGCCTTGGGGTCGTAGGCGTGAGCGGCGGCGACACTGACGAACAGGACGGCGGCGGCGGTGCGGGACAGGATGCTCATGGTCTGCGGGTTCCGGTGGATGGATCGGACGATCGCCATCCGTTCCGGGTGGCGACACCAGCAGCCCTTATCTACCACATGCGCGGCCGACTTGAGCGCCCCGGCTGCTGTCCCGCCAATGTGTGCCGCCGTGCGGCGGCCGGGCCCGCGCCTCAGCCGGCTGCGCCCGCCCCGCGCTGACGCCAGGCGACGAACAGCGCGAAGCAGCCCGCAGCGAAGAGCAGGCCGCCCGCCAGCAACGGCGACGGCAGCTCGCGCAGTGCGAGCCCAAAGTCGTGCAGGGCCCAGCCCGGCAGCTGGCGCAGCACCTCGGTACCTTCGTTCGGGCCGACCTGGATACGCTCGCCGGCATTCACCAGCGCCTTGCCGGCCTGGCGGATCAAGCCCAGCGTCACCTCAGAGAGCAGCGGCTGGCCGAAGACGCGGTCGAGCAGATGCCCGCCCAGGCCCAGGCCCGCGCCGATGATGACCCAGGCCCAACGCCTGAACCACGCCGACACCAGCACCACCAGCAGGATCAGCGGCGACAGCCAGAGCACGGCCAGCGGCAGGCCGGCCATCAGCCGCGCGGCGATGGCGAGGACGGCCGGCAGCAGATCGCCCCAGGGCAGCGTGAACCAGGCGCCGACGCCGACCACACGCGTCACCAGCACCAGCGACACCAGCAGCCCGCCGGCCAGTCCGGCCAACAGGGCCAGCGCCGGTACCAGCAGCAGGTGCACGATCAGCGGTGCGGCGAGGCTGGCGCTGTGCGTCGTGGGCAACGAGAGCCAGAACTCGATCGAGCGGTCGCCATGGTCGCGCCGGGCGACCCCGGCAATGATGATCAGCGACGAGACGCCGGCGATCAGGAAGATCGCGGCACCGCTGCCGGCGATGGCGGCGATCGCCAGCAGCGGCGGCAGGCGGTCGCCGACCTTCTCGGCGGTGTCGGGCCCGATGGCGAGCTGGCCGAAGGACAGCAGCAGCAGGGCGATGGCCAGCGGCACCACCACCATCAGCATCCAGCCGAAGCGGTGCTGCAGCCACTCGCGCTGCATCAGGGGAAGCATCTTGTTCATGGCAGGGCCTCGTCAGAATTGGGTGCGGTCGAGTTCGGGCTTGCGCGTCAACGCGACGAACAGGTCGACCAGGCTGGGGCGCACGCGCTGGCCCAGGGCCTGCACATGGTCGGGCGGCGCGCCGTCGAAGATGGCCGCGTTGCCGCCGGTGCCCGGCCCCGTGCGGTAGCGCAGCAGCGGGTGCGCGGCGGCGATCTGCTCGGCCACCGCGGCGTCGTGGCTGACGCCGACGAAGCGCCGCTCCATGTCCTCCAGGCTGATGCCGAGCACCAGCTTGCCCTCGTTGAGCATCAGCACGTCGGACAGCAGGCTCTCGATCTCTTCCACCTGGTGCGTGCTGACGATGACGCTGCGCTCGCCGTCGCACCACTCGTCGATCAGCATCTCGTAGAACGCCTTGCGCGAGAGCACGTCCAGGCCCAGTGTCGGTTCGTCGAGGATCATCAGCCGGGCGTCGATGGCGGCGATGAGCGCCAGATGGGCCTGCGCCACCATGCCCTTGGACAGTGTCTTGACCTTGTCCGACAGGCCCACGCTGGTACGGCGCAGCAGCGCACGCGCCCGTTCGGCCGAGAAGCGCGGGTGCAGGCCGCTCATCAGCACGATGAGATCCTGCACACGCGCCCAGCGCGGCAGGATGGCCACGTCGGGGATGTAGCAGGCCTGCTCCAGCAGCTGCACGCGCTGCTGGCGTGGGCTCAGGCCCAGCACGACCAGTTCACCCTCGGCGGCGGCCAGGCCGACCAGGGCCTTCATCAGCGTCGTCTTGCCGGCGCCGTTGTGGCCCAGCAGGCCGACGACGCGGCCCTTGTGGATGCTGAAGCTGACGTCGTCGACGGCCCGCTTGGCGCCATAGCTCACGCTCAGTCCCTGTGCCCGCACCAGCACGTTGTCGTTGTCGGCGTTCATCAACGCACCTCCCAGTTCAGTTGCTCGGCACTTATGCCCAGGCGGCGCAGCCGCTCGCGCAGGCGCGGCCACTCGGTGTGCAGGAACCGCTCGCGCTCGGCGGCACGCAGCCGCTCGCGCGCGCCGGCCGTGACGTACAGGCCCATGCCGCGGCGGTTCTCCAGCAGGCCTTCGTCGCCCAGCGCCTGCAGCGCGCGGTTGACGGTGAGCGGGTTGAGCAGGTAGCGCCCGGCCAGGGTGCGCACCGAGGGCATCGCTGCGCCCTCGCTCGGGTCGCCGTCCAGCAGCTGCGCGGCCAGGATGCCGGCCAGTTGCTGGTAGATCGGCTGTCTGTCGTCCCAGGTCTGCATGTGGTGCTGCCCGCCAGTGTGTTGGAGATGTAGCACACCATAACAAGCACCCCAGGTGCCGTCCCGGCCGCTGCGACAGGGTGCAGCGGCGGCCGACCAGTTGCAGCCGCCGGCCACTGCGCCGGCAAGCCGCGGTGGCCTAGAGGCTCTCGGCCAGCATGCGGCGATAGTCGTCGCGCGTCGCCAGCCGCGGGTTGGTCTTGTGGCAATGGTCCGCCATGGCGCCGTCGATCACGCGCTCGAACAGGCCTTGATCGACGCCCATGGCGCGCAGGCCCGAGGGCAGACCGAGCCGGGTATTCATGGCGGCGATGCCAGCGGCCACCTCGGCGCCGTGGTCGTCGCACCCTGGCAGGCCCATCGCCTGCGCCATGCGCTGCAGCCGGCGTTCGCTGTGGATCGAAGGCGCCCCGGCATTGAACCTCACCACCGCGGGCAGGAACACCGCATTCAGGGTGCCATGGTGCAGCCGCGGGTCGGCGCCGCCCAGGCTGTGCGACAGCGAGTGCACGCAGCCCAGGCCCTTCTGGAAGGCCATCGCGCCCTGCATGCTGGCGCTCATCATCTGCCAGCGCGCCTCGCGGTCCTGACCGTTGCGCGTGGCGCGTTCGATGTGTGCCCAGCCGCGTGCCAGGCCGTCGAGCGCGATGCCGTCGGCCGGCGGGTTGACGGCCGGCGCCATGAAGGTCTCCATGCAGTGGGCGATGGCGTCCATGCCGGTGGCGGCCGTCAGCCCGGGCGGCAGGCCCAGCGTGAGTTCGGGGTCGAGCAGCGCCGCCTTGGGCAACAGGTGCCAGCTGTGGAAGCCCAGCTTGCGGCCGTCGTCGACGATCACGATGGCGCCGCGTGCCACCTCGCTGCCGGTGCCGGCGGTGGTGGGCACGGCGATCAGCGGCGGCACCCGGTCGGTGATCTTCTCGCTGCCGCCCTCGATGGTGGCGTAGGTGGCCAGCGGGCCTTCGTGCGTGGCGGCGATGGCCACGCCCTTGGCCAGGTCGATGGCGCTGCCGCCCCCCACGGCCACCAGGCCGTCGCAGGCCTGGGTGCGATAGAGGCCGACGGCCGCGCGGATGGCCGCCTCGGTCGGGTTGCTGGGCGTGCCGTCGAACACGGCATGGGGCAGATCGCCCAGCGTGTCGAGCGCGCGCTGCAGCACGCCGGCGGCGCGCACGCCGGCATCCGTCACCACCAGGGGTCGCTTCATGCCCGTGCGCTTGCACTCGGCAGGCAGCAGGCGCACGGCGCCGTGGTCGATGTCGATCTGTGTCAGATAGAGGATGCGGGCCATGGTTTGGTGCAGTCGGGCTGCGGGGAAGGGCAGGGGCGGCGGTCGCAGCCATTGCGGCACGGGCGAACGCGGGGCGGGCCGCAAAGTATGCTCCCGCCGCCTTGAGTACCCCCCTGCTGAGCCCCCGTATGGCGGGCGTGCTGGACGGCATCCGCCGCGCCGCGGCCCGCCCGTCTGTACGCGGCCACGGCGGCGCCGAAGCCTGGGCTGCTGTACCTGCACGGCGGTGGCTTCGTCATCGGCAGCCTCGACACGCACGACAGCCTGTGCCGCCAGCTTGCGCTGCGCAGCGGCCGCACGGTGATCGCGCTGGGACTACCGGCTCGCGCCCGAGGGCGCCCCGCTAGACGTCGCGGGGCTGCCGCATCAGGCGATGCGGCGAACGCTCCAGCGGGGAGCGGCCACCTCAGACGGCTTCGGCAGGAAGCTCGTAGGGCAGGGGCACGGGCGTCAGCACCGGGCCGTCGGCGCTGCCGGCGTGCAGGCTGCCGCCGCCCAGCGCCGCCAGTTTCAGCTCGGCCAGCGCGGCGTGGCGCCCGCCCCATTGGCCCGCCAGCACCACCATGCCGGCCGGCTGCCCGGGGTCGCCGTCGTGATAGACCTCTTGCGCCGGCTGCAGCGCCACGGTGGACTCGACGATGCGCGCGCGCCGCTTCAGCGTGCCGCGGTACTGGCTGCGCGCCACCACCTCCTGGCCGGGGTAGCAGCCCTTCTGGAAGTTGACGCCACCGACGAGTTCCAGGTTGACCATCTGCGGCACGAACTGCTCCGACGTGGCCGCGCTGATGCGCGCCACGCCGCTGCGCACCTCGAGCCAGCGCCAGGCCTGCGCATCGAGCGCCGGGCCGGCCGGGGTCTCGGGGCCCGCCGCCAGCGCGCGCGCCACGGCGCGGCCGTCGACCACGGCGTCAGGCAGGCGCAGCCACTCGGTCGCCTCCTTCGCGGCGCGCGCCCAGGCACCGGTGGGCGCCACCGCGGCAGCGTCGCCGGCCAGGCCCCACAGCGGCCAATCCGCACTGGCATCGCTGAGCTTGCACTTGGCGCGCAGCACGAACATCGACAGCCGCTTCAGCACCACGGGCAGCAGGTCGGCGCTGCAGGCCAGCAGGATCTCCTCGGGCCCGCGCCGCCACATCACGAAGCTGGCCAGCAAACGCCCCTTGGCCGAGCAGTAGCCCGCCAGGCGCGCATGGCCCTCGTCCAGGTGCAGCACGTCCTGCGTGAGCTGGCCGTGGAGAAAGCTCGCGGCGTCGGCGCCGTGGGCACGGATGACGCCCCAGTCGTCCAGCCGCACGACGCCCTGGGGCAGCGGGGTGGACGCCGGGAGGGCGGGCGGCGCGGCGGTCGTGTTGGTGCTCATCGCTTCATTATCATCAGCCGCCATGAAGCGTCGGTCCTTGGGGTTACGGCTTTGGCTGCCCCTGCTGGGCCTGCCACTGGCGTTGGTGCTCGCCCTGGCTGCGGCGGCCCATTGGTGGCTCGACCGCCCGCTGCCGCTGGCCGCGCCCACGGTCGAGTTGTCGATAGAAGCCGGTGCCACGCCGCGCGACGTCGCCCAGGCCTGGGTCGACGCCGGCGTGCAGGCGCCGCCTCGGCTTCTCTACGAATGGTTTCGCTGGTCGGGGCAGGCGCGCCGCATCCGCGCCGGCAGCTACGAGATCGACGCCGGCACCTCGCCACGACTCCTGCTCGAGAAGATGGTGCAGGGCGCCGAGATGCTGGAGCAGGTGCGTTTCATCGAGGGCTGGACGCTGCGCCAGTTGCGCCAGGCGCTGTCCCGCGCACCCCACCTCAAGCCCGTCACGGCCGGCTGGAGCGAGGCGCAGTTGATGGCGGCCTTGGGCGTGCCGGGCCAAGCCGGGGAAGGGCGCTTCTTCCCGGACACCTATGTCTACAGCCGCAACGTCAGCGACCTCACGGTGCTCAAGCGCGCCTACCGCACGATGGGCCAGCGGCTCGATGCGGCGTGGGCCGAGCGAGCCGCCGACACGCCGCTGAAGAGCGCCGACGAGGCGCTGATCCTGGCGTCCATCGTCGAGAAGGAGACCGGCCAGCCCGCCGAGCGCGGCCTGGTGGCGGCGGTCTTCGTCAACCGCCTGCGCATCGGCATGCCGCTGCAGACCGACCCCACCGTGATCTACGGCCTGGGCGAGGCCTTCGACGGCAACCTGCGCAAACGCGACCTGCTGGCCGACACGCCTTACAACACCTACACCCGCGGCGGCCTGCCGCCGACGCCGATCGCCTTGCCCGGGCTGGCGTCGCTGCGCTCGACCGTGCGCCCGGCGCCCAGCAAGGCGCTGTACTTCGTGGCGCGCGGCGACGGCACCAGCGTCTTCAGCCCGAACCTCGCCGACCATAATCGTGCCGTGAACCAGTACCAGCGCGGCCGATGACGGCCCCCTCGGCCAGCGGCCGATTCATCACGCTCGAAGGCATAGACGGTGCGGGCAAGAGCTCGCACATCGACGCGCTGGCGGCCTGGCTGCGCGATCATGGCCATGAGGTGGTGGTGACGCGTGAGCCCGGGGGCACCGAGCTGGCCGAACGCCTGCGTGAACTGGTGCTGCATGCCCCCATGGACGCGCTGACCGAGGTGCTGCTGGTGTTCGCGGCGCGGCGCGACCACCTGGTGCATGCCATAGAGCCCGCGCTGGCCGGTGGCGCCACGGTGCTGTGCGACCGCTTCACAGACGCCACCTTCGCCTACCAGGGCGCCGGCCGCGGCTTCGACCTCGACATCCTGGCAGGCCTCGAAGACTGGGTGCAGCGTGGCCGCCAGCCCGACCTGACGCTGTGGTTCCGGGTCGCGCCGGCCACCGCCGCGGCCCGGCGCGCAGCGGCACGATCGCCCGACCGTTTCGAGTCGCAGGGGCAGGACTTCTTCGAGCGCGTCGACAGCGGTTATGCCGCGCGCCGTGTCGCCGCACCCCAGCGCTTTGCCGAGCTGGATGCCGGCGCCGACCGTGCGGCCGTGTGGGCACAGATCGAGGCGGCGCTGGTGCAGCGCGGCTGGGGCTGACGCGGCATGACCGTCGACGAAGCAGGCACATTGCCCCTGCCCTGGCTGGCCGCACCGCTGGCGCAGGCCCTGGCCAGCCATAGAGGGCACGCTCTGCTGGTGCACGGCACGCCGGGCGTCGGTGCGATGGCCTTCGCTTTCACCTTGGCACAGGCCTGGCTCTGCGAAGGCGAAGGCGATGGCGGCTTGCCGCGCCCCTGTGGCCACTGCGGCAGTTGCCGCCTGATTCAGGGCCACCTGCACCCCGACTTTACGGTGCTGATGCCCGAGACCCTGCGCCGCGAGCACGGTTGGCCGCTGCCCGACGACCGCGCCGACGGCGACGATGCCAAGCGCAAGCCGAGCAAGCAGATCCGCATCGACGAAGTGCGCCTGCTCATCGAGCGCAGCACGCGCACCAGCGCGCGTGGCCGCAGCAAGGTGGCTTTGCTGCATCCGGCCGACGCGCTGAACACGCAGTCGGCCAACGCCTTGCTGAAGACGCTGGAAGAGCCGGCGCCGGGCACGCGGCTCTTGCTGACCACATCCGACCCGGCCGCGCTGCTGCCCACGGTCCGCAGCCGCTGCCAGTTGCTGCGCCTGAACGAACCCGCCGCCGAAGCGGCGCTGGGCTGGCTGAAGGCGCAGGGCGTGACCGACACGGCCGACGCCCAGGTGCTGCTGTCCGCCTGCAGCGGGCGCCCCCTGGACGCTCTGGCCATGTTGCAGGCGGGCGTGACGGCACGCGCCTGGGCCGCCTTGCCCGCCGCAGTGGCTGCCGGCAACGCCGCGGCCCTGGCTGGCTGGCCCGTGCCGCGCGCGCTGGATGCCTTGCAGAAGCTCTGCCACGACGCTCTGGCCCGGGCCACGGGGGGCGCCGCACGTTACTTCCCGAGCGCCGGCGTGCCAGGCCGCGCGGCCCTGCGAGGCCTGGCAGCGTGGTCGCGTGAGCTCGAGCGCGTCGCCCGCCATGCCGAACATCCCTGGAGCGAAGCCCTCTTGATCGAGGCCCTGGTTCGCGGCGGTGCCGAAGCCCTCGCGCCTGGCCCGAAAGCCGGCCGGGCGCCGTCGCGGGGCTTGGATACACTCGTCGAATGAAAGATCGTGTCACGACCCGCGCCGGCGGTCTGGGCCCGCCGGTGTCGCCCGGGGGGCACGCCGCGCCGTCCCGCCCCAGCGTGATCCAGCTCGTGTTCCGCGAGAAGGGCGCGCTGTACGCGGCCTACATCCCGGTCTTCGCCGACGGCGGCTTGTTCGTGCCGACCACGCGCGAATACCGTCTGGGCGAAGACATCTACCTGCTGCTCTCGTTGCCCGACGACCCGCAGCGCTTTCCGGTGGCCGGCAAGGTGTCGTGGATCACACCGCCCAATGCCTCGGGCGGTCGCACCCAAGGCGTGGGCGTGCGCTTCCCGAACGACGAGAAGTCGCGCCAGCTGAAGATCAAGATCGAGCAAGTGCTGGGCACCAGCATCTCGTCGTCCAAGCCCACGCAGACCCTCTAGCGCCGCTGCGGGCGGCCACGAACGGCGTGCGCCGGCGCCGTGGCGCCTTCGCCAAACCGGCTTGCCGCATGTACATCGACTCCCACTGCCACCTGAGCTTTCCGGAGCTGGCGTCCCGCATACCGGACATCCGGCGCGAGATGGCCGCGGCCGACGTCCACCGCGCTGTGTGCATCTGCACCACGCTGGAAGAGTTTCCGCAGGTGCATGCGTTGGCCACGGACCACGACAACTTCTGGTGCACGGCTGGCGTGCACCCCGACAACGAAGGTGTCCAGGAGCCGACGCTCGACGACCTGCTGCAGCGCGCCGCATTGCCGCGCGTCGTGGCCATCGGCGAGACCGGCCTCGACTACTACCGCCTGAACGGCCGCAGCGTCGCCGAGATGGCCTGGCAGCGCGAGCGTTTCCGCGTCCACATCCGCGCCGCGTGTGCCACCGGGCTGCCGCTGGTCGTGCATACGCGCTCGGCCAGCGACGACACCTTGGCCGTCCTGCGCGACGAAGGGCAGGGCGCCGTGCGCGGGGTCTTCCACTGCTTCACCGAGACCATGGAAGTGGCGATGGCAGCGTTGGAGATGGGCTTTCACATCTCGTTCTCGGGCATCCTGACCTTTCGCAATGCCGAGACCCTGCGTGAGGTCGCCCGCGCGGTGCCGCTGGAACGCTGCCTGATCGAGACCGACAGCCCATACTTGGCACCTGCACCGCATCGAGGCAAGACCAACCAGCCTGCCTGGGTCGCACATGTGGCGGCAAAGCTGGCGGCGCTGAAGAACCTGCCGCTGGAGACCGTGGCCCAGGCCACGACGGCCAACGCCGAAGCCTTGTTCGGGCTGCCGGCCATTACACGGGGAACCTGAAATGATCAAAAAACACTTTAGATATGCCATCTATCTAACTGTTTTAACTGTGACTTCAGTCGGACACGCCGATACGTCCGTGGACTTCTTCCGGGCAGTCAACCTCGACGACGACCGCACCGTCAAGTTTTTGCTGGAGCGCGGATTCGACCCCAACGCCCTCAGCGAGCGCGGTCAGAACAGCCTGTACCTGGCCTTTCGCGAGGGTTCACCGAAGGTGGCGGCGGCGTTGTTGGCGCACCCCAAAACGCGCATCGACGGCACTAACGGGGCCGACGAGACGCCGCTGATGATGGCTGCGCTGCGCGGCCATGTCGATGGCGCGCGGCGGCTGCTGGACCGCGGTGCGGCGCTGAATCGCGCCGGCTGGACGCCCTTGCACTATGCGGCCTGCAGCCCCGAACCCGGCATCGTGGCGCTGCTGCTCGACCGCGGTGCCCAGATCGAGGCGTCATCGCCCAATGGCACCACGGCGCTGATGATGGCCGCGCGCTACGGGCCCGAAGGCGCGGTGGACCTGCTGCTCGCCCGTGGCGCCAGCGCGCAGGCCCGCAACGACGCCGGACTCGGCCCGGTCGACTTTGCCATGCTGGCCGGTCGTGAGTCGCTTGCTGCAAGACTCGAGGCTGCGGCCACGCGCTGAGGGTGGTCGTGGCCGACCGGCGTGTCAGAAGTCATCTGACACGGCGTTTGGTGTTTCGCGGACGCTGCAGTCGCTCCATCGCGGCCTAGAGTTGCCGAAGCTGCAGTCACCGCTGCAACAGGAGTCCGCCATGACGCATCAGGCCCATGAACGCAACCCGTTCATGTTGATGATCAACCCCGAGGTCGTGCTGGCCGCGATGGCGAAGTCCGAACGCCTGGGGCAGCTCAACCGTCATCTCTGCCGCCCGCTGGACAAGCCCGTCAATGCCGGCGCCGACGCGAGTGCTGCCGAGCCGGACGAGGGCCCTGACGAGACGAGCCCCGGCGATCCACGCTGAAGGCGGCGCCGGCACCCGAGCCACCCGGCAGGCGGACGGCATGCCTGGCATTGCGTGCCAGCAGCGTCGACAACGCCCAGATCACCGCCAGGCCGGAGCCCACGCTGCCAAGCACGAGCCATCGGTTTTCTCGCACGTATTCGATCACTTCCCGTGGCCACAACAACCACCGCGGCAGGGGCTCGCCGCTGGACGGCATGGCAGCGCGGCGCGGCGCGGTGTCCGCAGTGCCGCCAGCGTCGAACCTTGAATCGGCCGCAGGCAGACGCGCCGACTGCACGGCTGGCGTTGCTCCCGAACCGAAGAGACCCGAAGGCGGTGTGGCAGGCGGCTCGGGCCGGCGGCCGTTCGCTGCGGGCGCCAGCGGGTCGGGGCCTGCCGTCTGGCCTGCCGCCGCGGCCTGCGGTTGCCTCGACCGTGGATCGCCCTGGCGCGCCGGGCGCTGACGCTCGTTGAACTGCAGGCCCGCACCACGAGGCTGCAGGTCGAGCAGCAAGTCGATGGTGCTCGAGCCTGTCGTCCCGCCCGTTGAGCCTGAACGCTGTGGCGGGACCCGCACTTCGCCTTCAGTCTCACGGAGGCTCTCTGGGGCGTCAGTGGTGGTTGGTGCCGCTTGGGCAAGCAAGGCGGCGGACATGACAGCCAGCAAGGCGGCCGTTCTGATGATCTGCATGGAACGGGAAAGCGCGGAAGTCGTGCGCAGGTGGAAGCGGACGGGATGCGTGCAGGCAATTTCCGATCCCGGGCGCGAATCTTCCGAGCCAAAATGGACTTGCGATCGACGCCGTGCGTAGCGCGAAGCACCGTGTAAGTCGAATCGACACCAGATATTTGGTACGATGTATATTATGTCAACTTCAATTCGATCCGATCCGGCTTCGTCACAGAGGCAGCTCACCAGAACACTCGCCGTCGGCGACGACGATGGCAATGACCGACCACGCGTCCGCAGCGATGGTCGTGGGTTACCTCCGGACCGCATCCTCGCTTGAGAGCAAGGCAGCGCGCCTGCGCGGTGCCGAGTGATGGTGCGAGAGCGAGGTTCGTCCCGGGGGTGGTGTTCTCCGGGTCGCTCGCATTCTGAGCCAGCGGTCAGGCACACTTTGGTCGTGATGTCAGCAACTTCTGTGTCCGCAGGGCGCCAGCGACTTGGATGCCGCGTTCGATGAACGCCGCCAGGATCGCCGCATCTCTTCGCCTTCTGCGCGAGCAGCCGCAGTGGCAGTTGCTTGCCGCGACGAAGGCGGCACCCATCCTTGCGCTGTTGCGCGCCGTGCTGTTCGAAGGCGCTTCCATGCTGACAGGCTCGGTCCTGACCGAGCGGGTCGCCCGTGAGCTCGATGCCTTGCGCGAGTCTGGCGAAGACCTGCCGCAGACGGCCCAGATCTACGTGGCCGACTGGCTGCGGCAAGGCTGGCTCGTTCGGCGGCTGCCGGACGGGGCTTCGGAGGAAACCTACGAACTCAGCGCGGATGCTGTCGCCGCGCTGCGCTACGTCGGCTCGCTGCTGGCACCGAAGGCCTCGGCCACCGAGAGCCGGCTCGCGACCGTCATCGACCAGATCACGAAGCTGGCCGAGGAAACCGACGCGCAGCCCGAGCGCCGCATTGCCGCCCTTCAGGCCGAGCGCGACCGCATCGACCGGGAGATCGCCGCCCTGCGAGGCGGCGTCGTGCATACCTTGCCGGCTGACCGGGCCCTGGAGCGCGCACGTGAAGTGATCCGCCTTGCCGACGAACTGGCGGGCGACTTCCGGCGCGTGCGAGATGACTTCGACAGGCTCAACCGCAGCCTGCGCCAGAGCCTGGTCGAGAACGACGGCAGCCGTGGTGAAGTGTTGGAGCAGCTCTTTGCCGGCATCGACGTCATCGGCCAGAGCGATGCCGGCCGAACCTTCGCCGCGTTCTGGCGCCTGCTGACCGACCCGCTCCAGTCGTCGGCACTGTTCGACGCCCTCGAGGCCGTTATCGAGCGTCCCTTCGCCAGGCAACTCGTGCCCCGTGAGCGTCGCTTCCTGCTGGGCCTCACCGCGACGCTGATGAACGAAGGCGGCGGCGTCCACGATGTTCTGCAGCACTTTGCGCGCAGCTTGAAGGCCTTCGTGCAGAGCCGCGAGTTCCGTGAGCAGCGGCGCCTGCATACGCTGCTGAAGGAGGCCACCCAGGCGGCCTTGCAGGTCAAGGAGGCCGTGCGTCCGAACCAGGTCCTGCCGTTCACCATGACGCTGACCAGCGGCAGCATCCGCTCGGCCTCGCAATGGCAGCTGTACGACCCGGCCGAACGGGTGGCGGACGCGTCCATGGACGCCGAGGTGCCGAGCGAGCTCAGCCTGGAAGCGGTGGCCGAACTGGTGCGCCAGTCCGAGATCGACTTCCGCACGCTGCGCGCGCACATCCGCGATGCCTTGCAACGGTCCAGCCAGGTGTCGGTCGGCGACCTGCTGGCGGAGTTCCCGGCCGAGCAAGGGTTGGGCAGCGTTGTGGGCTATGTCGCACTGGGCGCACGGCATGGGGAACTGACCGCCGGGTCCGAGGACGTCAGCTGGGTGGGTGCCGACGACCAACGCCGCCGGGCACGCGTGCCCGCCGTCTACTTCATTCGGGAGCGCTATGTCGAACTCGTGGATTGACCCGGCGGACTCCCTGCCCCCGGCAGCACCGTTGGTGGAAGGGGCAGGCGAAGGCGGCGCGTCCGCCAACGGCACCTTTGCCGGCGACACCGGCCAACTCCCGCTGGAGACACGCCGGGTTCTGGTGCAACTGCTGCTGGGGCCTTCGATCGATGCCACTCGGCAGCGCCATCTTTGGCCTGTCCTGCTGCGCGACGAAGCCGTGCTGCGATCCCGACTCCACGAGCTGTTTCTGGAACTGGTGGTCGACACCGACCAGCAGGTGGCGTTCACCCGCCAGGTGGTCGCCGAGGACATCGATGCCCCGGTGCTGCTGCGCAAGGCGCACCTCACCTTCCTGGAGACGGCGCTGGTGCTCTTCCTGCGGCAGCGCCTCACGCAGGCCGACGCGGCGGGCGAGCGCGCCGTCGTGTCTTATGAGGACATGCAGGCCCACCTCGGCGTCTTCGAGCGCGTCGCCAATCCGGACCAGGCCCGCTTTGGCAGGCAGGTCATCGGTGCGATCGAGAAAGTCAAGAAGCTCAGCCTCGTGCGCCTGCTTGCCGGCGGTCAGCAGCGCTTCGAGGTGTCGCCGACGCTCAAGCTGCTGTTTCCTGCCGAGGCGATCCAGGCGCTCACCCAAACCTACCAGGCGCTCCTGGTCGGCGGTGCGCAGGCACTGGCGGCCACCGACATCGACGATGACGAGCAGGAAGGCATGGCGCCATGAAGGACTTGTTCGACGAGGATCAGGACGCGTCCGCCCTACCCTTGCCGTCCGCGACATCGCCTGCGGACGCCGACGACCATGCTCACCAGTTTCGCCTGACTCGCCTGCAGACTTTCAACTGGGGCACGTTCGGCGGCCTGCTGGACATCGCCGTGCCTCCCGAGGGCTACCTGTTCGTCGGGCCGTCGGGCTCGGGCAAGTCCACCCTGCTGGACGCCCATGCCTGCTTGCTGACCCCGCCGAAATGGGTGGACTTCAACGTCGCCGCGCGCGAGAGCGAACGGCAGGGCAAGGACCGCAGCCTGCTTACCTATGTCCGCGGCGCCTGGGCCCAGCAAAGCGGCGAAGGCCGCGAAGTGGTCTCTCAGGTCTTGCGCCCCGACACCACCTGGACGGCCATCGCCGAGACGTACGCCAACGGCGAAGGCCGCGTGGTCGTGCTGGCCCAGGTGCTCTGGGTGCGGGGCAAATCGGCTCTGGCGGCCGACGTGCAACGGCTGTACCTGGTGCTGACAGAAACGCTCGACATCACGGCCCTGGAGTTCTTCCCCCGGCACGACTTCGACATCCGCCGCTTCAAGCACAGCCTGCCCCGCGCCTACGTCACCCGCGAATTCAGCGCTTACCAAGAGCGCTTCCGCGGCCAGCTGGGCATTGCCAGTGAACGGGCGCTGCGCCTGCTGCACAAGACGCAGTCGGCCAAGAACCTGGGCGACCTGAACACCTTCCTGCGCGACTTCATGCTCGACGCGCCGGAGACCTTCGAGGTCGCGGACCGGCTGGTGGCTGAGTTCGGCGAGCTGCACGCCGCCCACCAGGCCGTGGTGGCGGCCCGCCGACAGATCGATACCCTGCTGCCGGCGTCCGAGGCGTATGAGGAACGCGAACGCTGCGGCCGCGACAAGAACCTGCTGGCCGAGGTGCAGGCGGGCCTGGACGGCTGGCGCGACGAGCAGCGCGAACGGCTCGCCAACGAGCGCATCGCCGAGTTGGGCGTTGATGCCGAAGGCGCCAGGCAAAAGGCCGCCGGGCTGGCCGAGCTGGCAGGGCGCGAGTTCGAGAAACTGACCGAGCTGAAGCGCCGGCGCCATGACAGTGGCGGGCAATTGATCGAAGACCTGCAACGGCAGCTCGCAGAGACCGAGCATGCCAAGCCCGAGCGGCTGCGCAAGCGCGAACTGGCGCGCGCTGCATGCGAAGTCATGGGCTGGGCGATGCCCGACGAGGTGGTCTGGTTCGTGCAACGGGCCGAGGCGGCGCGCGAGCACATCGGCAACGCGCCCGAGCGCGCTGACGAGGCCGAAGCTCACAAGGACGAGCTCAAGCGGCGCAAGGTCGAGGCCGAGAAGGCCTTCACCGACGTCGTTCGCGAAGTGCGTGCGATGGAACGCCAGCGGTCGAACATCCCTTCGCGCCTGCTGGACCTGCGCGCTCGCATGGCTCAGGCGCTGGGCCTGGCCGAGGAGCGCCTGCCGTTCGCGGGCGAGTTGCTGCAGGCCAAGGCCGACCAGGCTGCGTGGCAAGGTGCCATCGAGCGCGTGCTGGGTGGTTTTGCCCGGTCGATTCTGGTGGACGACAAGCACTACGCCGCCGTCTCGTCGTGGCTCGAGGAGCAGAACACCGGCGAGCGCCTGTTCTATCACCGCATGCTGGCGCAACAGGCCGGGAGTCGGTCGCCCAGCGCCAATTCGCTGGTCCGCAAGCTGGATATCGCGCCGGGTCTGGACAAGGGCGTGGCCGATTGGCTGCGCGAAGAACTTCGGGTGCATTTCGACTTCGAGTGCGCCGAGACGATGCAGGCCTTCCGCGCCGCCCAGCGTGCCGTGACACGACAGGGGCAGATCAAGCACAACAGCACGCGGCACGAGAAGAACGACCGCCAGCGCATCGACGACCGCAGCCAGTGGGTGCTGGGGTTCGACAACCGCGACAAGCTGCAGCTGTATCAGCAGCGCGCGGCGGACCTGGGCGCAACCGTGGCCGACATCGACAAGGCGCTGTCCGCCAAGCGAACCGAGGACGAAAAGCGACGCAGGCAGGACGCGGCGTGCATCACGCTGCAGAACTTGAGCTGGAACGACGTCGACCTGGCTTCGCTCGTGAGCCTGGCCGCCGATCTGAGCAATCGCATCACGGCGGAGGTCGCCGCCCGGCCCGACCTGGAGGCCTTGAACCGTTGGATCGAACGCCAGGACGCCACGCACCGCAAGGCGGTGAAGGTACATCTGGAGGCTGAGGCGCAGGCACGCGACATCCAGGCGCAGATCGGCAAGCTGCAAGGCACGCTCGTGTCGTTGCAGAGCCGGCCCCCGGTGGACCTGACGCCCACCCAGCACACCGGCTTGGAGGCGCGGCTCGCGCGCACCGGCCGCCCGCTGGAGCTGGAGGTTCTGGACGACGTTGTGCGCCAGATGGAGCGCGCGATGTCCAAGGAGGAGAAGGAACTCGACCTGCGCATGGCCGACCTGCGCAACGCCGTCGAGGCCCGCCTGGCCGAGTTCAACCGGCTGTGGCCCGCCGAGGCCGGCGGCCTGGACCCGACCATGGCTGCGGCGCTGGATTACTTCGGCAAGCTGGCCCGGCTGCAGACCGACGGACTGCCGCGCTACGAGCAGCGCTTCATGCAACTGCTGCGCGAACAGAGCGACCAGAACCTGACCCTGCTGTCCAGCAAGATCGACCAGGAGCGCAGCGCGATCCGCCAGCGCATGGAACTTGTCAACGAGAGCCTGCTGACGGCACCTTTCAACGCGGGCACCCATCTGGTCATCGACACCCTGCCCCGCGAAGGCGACGAGGTCCGCCACTTCAAGCAGACCTTGCGTGATGCGCTGAGCCACAGCCTGTCGGCCCCGGCCGGGCAAAACACTGATGCGGTGAGCGCCGCGGCCGAGCAGAGGTTTGCGCTGCTGAACCTGCTGGTGAAGCGGCTGGCCAGCCAGGACGCCACCGACCGCCACTGGCGTACGCTGGTGCTGGACGTCCGGCAGCACGTCGAGTTCATGGCGCGTGAGATGGACGACGAGACGGGTGCCGAGATCGAGGTTTACCGCAGCGGCGCCGGCAAGTCGGGCGGGCAGCGGCAGAAGCTCACCTCCACCTGCCTGGCCGCGGCCTTGCGCTACCAGCTGGGCGGCCGCGATCGCGCGCGGCCGGCATTCGCCACCGTGGTGCTGGACGAGGCCTTCGACAAGGCCGATGCCGAGTTCACCCGCACCGCCATGAACATCTTCACCACCTTCGGCTTCCAGATGATCGTGGCCACGCCCTTGAAGTCGGTGATGACCCTGGAGCCCTTTATCGGCGGCGCCTGCTACGTGCACAACACCGACCGCCGAAGCTCCAGCGTGCTGCGCATCGACTACGACCGCGAGCACCGGCGCCTGGCCCTGCCGCAGCAGCTGATGCCGGCGAAAGCGCGAACGCCGACTGGCGACACTGCCGATGCCGAAACTGCTGCATCCTGAGGACGTCCGCGCCCGGTGCAAGCGGCAGTTCGCCCGCGAGCATCTGGCGTGGCTGGGTGAGCCGGCGGGCGCGGGCCAGACGCAGACGATCGCGCTGGGAGCCCCCACGCAGAACGAGGCCGCCGCAGACCCCGAGGCAGTGCGCGCCTGGGCGGCGGCGTGGAGCGCCTGGGAGTCCAGCCCTCAACCGGGACAGATCACCTGGGAGACGCGCCAGTGGCCGCGGCTCGGCACACAAAGGCTGCCCGCCTCGCTTGTCATCGGCTCCCTGGACGATGTTGCGAAGCTCGCCGACCAAGGGAGCCGCTGGCAGCGCGCGACGGCTCGCCACCATCTGCTGTCCACGGTCTGCACTTGGCTCCCAGGCCGGCCAGCACCGCAGCGGCTGTTCGACGCGCTGGCCGATTACAGCGACGTGGATTTCGAGCGCCTGCTGTCATTGATGCGCTGGCTCTCAGAGCATCCTGCCTCGGGCCTGCAGCTGCGTCAGTTGCCGGTCGTCGGACTGGACACGAAGTGGGTGGAGCAACGCCGCGGATTGATCATCGACTTGCTCCGGTGCAGGCCTTCGCAGCCCTCGGGCGATCAGGCCGGCCGCGACCTGCACGCGCTGCTCGGACTGGCCAAGCAACCCACCCGCATGCGGATGCGGGTACTTGGAGACGATCTAAGGCGCCAGGTCGGTGGCCTCTGCGACATCGAGGCGCCAGCGGAGGAGTTGGCCGCGCTGCCGATCGCGCCCCGTCTTGCCTTCGTCGTCGAGAACCTCGAGAGCGGCCTGGCGCTTCCGGCCATCCCCGGCGCGGTGGCACTGATGAAGCTGGGGCATGCGGTCCATCTGCTGCGGCTGCTGCCCTGGCTGCGACCCGCCAGGATCGAGGTGTGGGGTGACATCGACACGCATGGGTTCGCCATCCTGGATCGCGTTCGGGCGGTGCTGCCGCAGGCGGAGTCGATGCTGATGGATCGCGACACGCTGCTGGGTCATCGGGCGCTTTGGGTCGAAGAGCCGAGGCCTTACGACGGACCGCACTTGGGGCGGCTCAGTGAGTCCGAGCGCCGGGTCTTCGACGGCCTGGCCAGCAACCTTTGGGGTGCCAACTTGCGCCTGGAACAGGAGCGGCTTCCCTGGCCACTTGTCCAGTCTGCGCTGGCTGGGCGACAGACATGAGCGAGCGGGCGCCGCAGAGTCACACACTTGTTCAGCCCGGCTGCATCTCCAGACGCCCGCGATGATCGGCCAGCGTCTTCGACAGCAGCGCCGTGGCTGCGTAGATCGCGTCGATCGTCGGCGTCGCCGTTGCTGTGATGCGCGCCAGTTCGACCACGCTGCCGACCAGCGCCTGCAGCTCCAGCGCTCGGCCGTGCTCGACATCCTGAAGCATCGAGGTCTTGTGCGCGCCCACGCTCTCGGCGCCGGCAATGCGCTGCTCCAGCGACACCTTGAACTCGACGCCTAGCTTTTCGCCGACCTGCTGCGCCTCTTTCATCATGCGCGCCGCCAGATCGCGGCTCAGCGGGAAGCGGCAGATCTCTTCCAGCGTGGCGTGCGTCAGCGCGCTGATCGGGTTGAAGCTCAGGTTGCCCCACAGCTTGACCCAGATTTCGCTGCGGATGTCACGCGACACCGGGGCCTTGAAACCCGCCGCCATCAGCGACTTGCTCAGCGCGTCGATGCGCGGCGTGCGCTGCCCGTCGAGCTCGCCGATCGAGAAACGGTTGCCTTCGACGACCTTCACCACGCCCGGTTCGACCAGCTCGGCGGCCGGGTAGACGATGCTGCCGATGAGGCGCTCGACCTCGATGCCCGCGGCCAGCGCGCCATCGGGATCGACGCTGGTCAGCGCGCGACCGTCGAAGGCCCCGCCCAGCCGCTGGAAGTACCACCAGGGCACGCCGTTGATCATGGTCACGACCATGGTCTCGGGCCCGAACAGCGCCCGCAGCCCAGGCAGCAGGTCGGCCACCTGGTGCGCCTTGGTGGTCAGCAGCACGACGTCCTGCGGGCCGGCCTCGGCCGGGTCCTGCACCGCCCGCACCGCGCTGCTGTGCTGCGTGCTGCCGTCGGGCAGCAGCAGGCTGAAGCCCTTTGCGTTGATCGCGGCCAGGTTCTTGTTGCGGGCGATGAAGGTGACCTGCTCACCCGCCAGGGCCAGCTTCGCGCCGAGGTAGCCGCCTATGGCACCGGCGCCAACGACCGTGTACTTCATGGTCTAGAACTCGCCCGAGACATAGGAGCCGAAGCCCAGCCCGATGCGCTGGGCCAGGCCGATGCGCTGCAGCTTGCCCGTCGCGCCCTTGGGCAGTTCGTCGACGAACAGGATCTTCTTCGGCACCTTGTAGCCGGCCACGCGCTGGGCCACGAACTGCTGCAGCTCGCGCTCGCCGCACTCGTGCCCTTCGTGCAGCACCACCATCGCCGCCACCTCTTCGCCCAGGCGCTTGTGCGGCGCCCCGAAAACCACCACCTGCGCGACCGACACGTGATCGAGCAGGATCTCGTCGATCTCGCGCGGGCTCACTTTTTCGCCACCGCGGTTGATGATCTCCTTCAGCCGCCCGGTGATGCTCAGGTAGCCCTCGGTGTCCATCACGCCCTGGTCGCCGGTGCGGAACCAGCCGTCGACGAAGGCCTCGGCGTTCGCCTTGGGGTTGTTCTCGTAGCCGGCGGTGACGCTGGGGCCGCGGATCACCACTTCGCCGATCTCGCCGGGGGCCAGCAGGCCGCCGTCTTCGCCGCGAATGCCGATCTCGGGGCCGGCCGCACGCCCTACCGAGCCCGGCTTGCGCTGCAGCGGCGGCAATGGGTTGGACGCCATCTGGTGCGCGGCCTCGGTCATGCCGTAAGACTCGATCAAGGGCGCCTCGAACATCGTCTCGAGTTGCTCGATCAGCTGCGGCGGCATGGCCGACGACGACGAGCGGACGAAGCGCAGCGGGTGCCGCGCCAGCACCTCGGCGTTGTGCTTGCCACGGCTGGCGATGGCCAGGTGCATGGTCGGCACGGCCGTGTACCAGGTCGGCTTAGCCTCGTCCATCCACTTGAAGAAACGCAGCGCGTTGAAGCCCGGCGTGCAGAAGACCCTGGAGCCCGCCGACAACGGCGCCAGCAGGCCGGCCAGCAGGCCGTGGATGTGGAACAGCGGCATGATGTTCAGGCCGACATCCTGCGCCGTGAACCGCAGCGTGGCGGCGATGTTCGTGGCCGACGCAAACAGGTTGGCGCCCGACAGCGGCACGCGCTTGGGGCGCGAGGTTGTGCCCGAGGTATGCAGCACCATGGCCACGTCTTCGGCCTGCGCCGGGCCGCCGCTGGCACAGGGCGCTGCGGGCATCTCCCCGAGGGTGAAATGCCCGGCCGGGGCGCCTTCGGCGACCACCACCTCGATGACCCGGACGCCGAGCTTGCGCGCCGCCTCCAGCGCCGGCGACTTGCTGCCCTGCTCGACGATCAGCGCCTTGGCCTGCAGGTCGTCGAGGTAGAACTCGAACTCGTCGGCGCGGTAGGCCGGGTTCAACGGCGCACTGGTAGCCGTGCAGGCGCAGGCCAGAAAGCTGGTGGCCATCTCGGGGCCGTTGGGCAGCACGATCGCGATGCGGTCGTTGCGGCCTATGCCGGCCGCGTTGAGCGCTCTGGTGGTGTCGGCCACCAGGCTGCGCAGACCTCGGTAATCGAGCGGCGCACGACCCGGGGCGGCGACGGCGACCGCGTCGTCGGCACCGGTTTGCAGTAGTTCGTGAAGTGTCATGATTGCATCGCTCGACTGGTGCGCGAGCCCTGTCGAGCGACTCGCGGCTGGTTGTTGGAACGCGCTTGTTCGAGCGCAATTCTTGCCGATCTCCGGGCTGCGGCCCGGCCACTTTCCCGCCATCCGGGATAACAGACCGCATGGGCCGCCCCGTCAGAGCCCAGAATATAAGGCATCTCGAATGTTCGACGACGCACCCTCCGGCCACGCACAGGCCTTCAACATCGCCAAGGCCCTGCTCGAAGGCTTCGACCGGCACTACCGGCTGTTCAGCGAGACCAACCGTGCGGCCAAGCAGCGTTTCGAGCAGGCCGACTGGCACGGGCAGCAGCAGGCCATGCGCGAGCGCATCGAGTTCTACGACCAGCGCGTGCGCGAAACCAAGACGCGGCTGCTGACCGAGTTCGCCGCGGATGCCTTGCCGATGGAGATCTGGCAGCAGGTCAAGCTGCTGTACATCGGCCTGCTGATCGACCACGGCCAGCCGGAACTGGCAGAAACCTTCTTCAACTCGGTGACGACGAAGATCCTGCACCGCAGCTACTTCCACAACAGCTTCATCTTCGTTCGTCCGGCGATCTCCACCTCCTACATCGAGATCGACGAGGCGCTGGGCCCGACCACCTACCGCGTCTACTACCCCACGCTCGAGACCTGGCGCGAGACCTGGGTGCAACTGGTGCGCGACTTCGATCTCAAACGGCCTTTCGAGGATCTGGAGCGCGACGCCGGCGACGTGGTGGCCGAACTCGAGCGCCGCCTCGGTGCATTCGAGCCGCGCACCAACTGCCAGATCCAGGTGCTGTCCAACCTGTTCTTTCGCAACAAGGGCGCCTACGTCGTGGGCAAGATCATCAACGGCGCCCAGCAGACGCCGATCGCCCTGCCCCTGCTTCACGGCACCAGCGGCAAGCTGACCATCGACACCGTGCTGTACACGGAAGACGACATGGAGATGCTGTTCAGCTACGCCCGTGCGTACTTCCTCGTCGACATGCCGGTGCCCAGCGCCTACGTGCTGTTCCTGCGCACGCTGATGCCCCGCAAGCCGCGCGCGGAGATCTACAGCGCCGTGGGGCTGCACAAGCAGGGCAAGAACAGCTTCTACCGCGACCTGCTGCACCACCTGCGCCACAGCAGCGACCGCTTCCGCATCGCGCCGGGCGTCAAGGGCATGGTGATGCTGGTCTTCGACCTGCCCTCATTCCCCTATGTCTTCAAGCTCATCAAGGACTACTACCCGGCCACCAAGCACACCACGCGCGAGCAGATCAAGGCCAAGTACCTGCTCGTCAAGCGCCACGACCGCGTGGGCCGCATGGCCGACACGCTGGAGTACAGCAAGGTGGCGCTGCCGCTGGCGCGTTTCGAGCCCGAACTGGTCGACGAGATGCACAAGTTCTGCGCCAGCCTGCTCGAGATCACCGGCGAGACCGGCGCGCAGGAAATCATCATCGACCACGCCTACATCGAGCGCCGGATGATCCCGATGAACCTGTTCCTGAAGGATGCTTCGGCGGCCGGCAACACCGAGGCCATTGCGCGCGCCACCATCGAATACGGCAATGCCATCAAGGACCTGGTGGCGGCCAACATCTTCCCTGGCGACATGCTGTGGAAGAACTTCGGCATCACGCGCCAGGGCAAGGTGGTGTTCTACGACTACGACGAGATCGAGTACCTCACCGACTGCAACTTCCGCCACGTGCCGCCGCCAAACGACGACGACGACGACGACGACCACGGGCCTGGCAAGGTCTGGTTCGATGTCGGGCCCAAGGATGTCTTCCCCGAGACCTTCGGCCCCTTCCTGCTCGGCAATGCCCGCGTTCGCGAGACCTTTCTCGAACATCACGCCGAGTTGCTCGACCCCGACTACTGGGCGCTGCACAAGAAGCGCATTCAACTCGGCGCCATGCTCGACGTCTTCCCGTACGAAGTACAGCGCCGTTTCGTGAACCAGCGGCTCGGCGCCGTGCCCGCCGACGGCTGAGCGTCGGGCCGGGAGGCCGGCGCCGCGGCTCGGCCCGCCGCGTCAGCGGGCCGCGTTGTCGGCTATGCCCTGCACGAAACGCGGCAGCAGGGGCAGCGGCAGGTCGTGGCCCATGCCGGCAATGACCTCGGTCACGGCGCCCCGGATGCACTGCGCCAGATCGTGTGCGGCAGCCACGCGCACCAGCGGGTCGGCCTCGCCGTGGATGATGCGGGTCGGCGCGCCGATCAGCGGCATCAGCGCCGAGCGGTCGCCATCGGCCATCACGGCCACGATCTGGCGCGCCGTGCCGGCAGGCCGCCAGGCGCGTCGCACGCTGGCTTCCAGGCGCTGGCGCTGGCGCTCGCGGTCGGGCGGCCAGGCCGGGCTGCCGATGACGGCCATCACGTGCTCCAGGTGGGCCACGACGTCGGCCACCGAAGCGCTCGCCGGCCGCGACAGCAGTGCATGGCGCACCCGCAGGCCGGGTTGCGGCAGCCGGCGCGCGCCGGTGGTCGTCATCATCAGTGTCAGGCTCTTGACGCGCTGCGGGTGCCGCGCCGCCAGGTGCTGGGCGATCATGCCGCCCATCGACGCGCCGCAGACATGCGCGCGCTGCAGGCCCAGTGCATCGAGCACGCCCAGTGCATCGGCAGCCATGTCGGCCATGCCGTAGGACGTGGACACCGGCAGGTGCATGGCGTAACGCAGCGCCTGCACGCCGACCTTGGGCATGCCCTGGTCGTCGAAACCCTGGCTCAGGCCGGCATCACGGTTGTCCATGCGGATGACGCGAAAGCCGCGGCTCACCAGGCCCTGAACCATCTCTTCGGGCCAGGCCGTCAGCTGCATGCCCAGGCCCATGATCAGCAGCAAGGGTTCGCCGGAAGGCAGGCCCTGGTCGTCGACCTCGATGGCGATGCCGTTGGCGACGATGCGCATCGTGAGCTGATTGCCCTACAGCCCGGCCATCGCCCGCATCGGCGAGTGGTGCGTGAGCTTGAAGAACCAGCGCCGCGCGCCCTTCACGTCGAAGGGCTTCCAGGCCTGCGGGTCCTGCACCAGACGGTCTGCGATGGCGTAGAGCGTCAGCGGGTTCATGCCCATGCCGATGTGGCTGGCGTGCACCTCGATGTTCTCGGCGTGCGGTGCGGCCGGGTTCAGGCTGCATTGCCAGGCCACCACGCCGTCGGTCTTGCTGAAGATCGAGGTCGTCGGGCACGGCGGCGTACCGCGAATCTGCTCGATCAGTTCGGCGTCGTGCGAGCTCTGGCCGCTGACCAGCTCGAAAAAGCGCCAGGCATTGGTGGCGCGCGGGTGGGCGTTGAAGGGCGTGCCCAGCGTGATCACGCAGCGCGCGTGCTCGGGCTGTTCCTTGGCGAGCTCACGCGCGTAGATGCCGCCCAGGCTCCAGCCGATGAGGCTGACACGCTCGCCATGGCGCGTGGCCACCTGTCGCAACTGCTCGCGGCAGGCGTCGAGCACGCCTTGGCGGGGCCCGAAGTTGAAGCCCTGCTTCCAGGCATAGGGTGTGTAGCCGCGCTCGCGCAGGAAGTTGCGCAGCGGCAGCGTCGTCAGGTCCGAGGCGCCCAACCCTGGAAACACGAGGACCGGATGGCCATCGCCGGTCGGCAGGCGGTTGAGCCAGGGCGCGGCGGCGACCATGGCCGCGTACTCCCACGGCGCACGGGCCTCGAGCATCAGGTTCCAGGGGCCGGGGGCGCTGACCAGTTCACGCGTGTCGACGGGCGCGAAAGGGTCGGGGGCCGGATGCGCGTGCGATGCCGCGTTCACGGCGGCAGGGGCCGGCTTGCGCCGGCGCTTGGGCAGACTCATGAAGCCATGTTAGCCACCGCGGCGGCGCTTCGACGGGGCAGCTTCCCTAGGCCGGCGTGTCACCTGCGAGACAGCCGCATCCACCGCGCTGCCCACCACCGAGCGGGCGGCCTTGCTCATCGCTCCGGTGACGGCGTCGGTCAGGCCACCGGCCAGCCGCTTCGTGGCCTGCGTCGTCATGCCGATCAGGCTGGCTTCGGCATCGTCGTCGCCGGGCTCGCCCGGCCTCGGCAAGGCACACAGGTCGTCGAAGGCGATGCGGACGGCGTCGGCCAGGTCGGCCACGTCGGGCATGGCCGCGGCATCGGCCATGAGGCCGAAATCCAGGCTCTGGTCGTAGCTCTGCACGGTGATGTTCAGCGCCAGGCCGTGCACGACGATGGACGTCGGGTAGTTGGTCAGCATGCGCGCGCCGGCCATGTACAGCGGCACCGGCGGGCCCGGCACGTTGCTGATCACGAGGTTGGCGACCTGCGGGATGCGGTCGGCCACGCGCGCCTTGCCGTACAGCGCGGTGGCGGCCTCGATGAGCCAGGGGATGCCCAGCGACGGGTAGTCGGTGGGCAGGATGCTCTTGAGCTTGCCCATCGTCGACTTCATGGCCGCCGAGGCGGCCTTGACGTGGGCCAGCCGCTTCTTCGTGTCGGCGATGTGCGTGCCCAGGCTGATCAGGCTCATCGAGGCCTGGTTGTCGGCCGTCGTGTCGCCTTTCTCGCGCAGCGTGATCGGCACCGCCGCCACCAGGCTCTTGCGCGGCAGCAGGCGGCGCTTGCCGTAGTGCCGGCGCAGCGCCGTGCTGCACACCATCAGCACCATGTCGTTGATGGTGGCGTCGAAGGCCCGGCCCACGGCCTTCAGTTCCGCCAGCGGCAGGCTGACGGCTGCAAAGGCCCGCCCGCGCGTGACCGACACGTTCAGCGGCGTGCGCGGTGCCAGCGTGATGTTGCCCGAGCCGGGCTTGCCCGAGATCAGCTGCGACGCCGACACCACCGAGGTGGCCGCGTTTTTCAGCGTGCCCACCGTGGCGGGCAGGTTGCGCACGATCTCGGCCACCTTCTGCGCCTGGTTGCCTATGACACCGCGCAGCATCTCGGTCATCTCGAGGCGGAAGACGCGCTGGCGCTTGGATGGCCGCACTTCCAGGGCGCGCGGCGTGGGCGTGACGTCCAGCAAGGCGTTGGCCAGCGCCACCGCGGCCTGGCCGTCCACGGCAGCGTGATGCAGCTGCGTGTAGAGCGCCACACGCCGTTGCCCCTCGGGCCCCGGGGCCAGGCCTTCGAAGACGTGCATCTTCCACAGTGGCCGCTCGCGGTCGAGCAGCACCGGGTGCAGGCCTGACACCGCGGCCTCGAGTTCGCGCAGGCCCGCGCCATCCTTGCCGGCGGTGAGCTTGACCTCGACGATGTGCTGCCTGAGGTCGGGCTCGGCGTCGACCCAGGCCGGGTTGGCCAGATTCAGCGGCATCCACCACAGGCGGCGGCGCAGCACGCCCGCCGCGGGCAGCCGGCTCTCGACGTGTTTTCTCAGCGCGGTGACGAAGCGGCCCTTGTAGCCGGCAGGCAGCTCGAAGACGTGCAAGGCGCCGACGTGCATGGGCATCTCGGCGGTCTCGAGGTACAGAAAGGTGGCGTCCAGGCCTGAGAGTTGTTGCATGCGAGGGGCCTTCAAGCCGAAGTGCGGCGGCAGGCCGATGCTAGGCGCACTGGCGGCAGCGGCCGTTGGGGACTGTCCCGGGGGCGCGGCCACGCCCTGCGCGCCCTGTGCCGGTGCTTCTGCGCCGGGCCGCCGGCAGCGGCCTCAGCGCCGGCCCTTGGTGGCTCTATGCCGTTTCGTGTGGAACTTGACTTCGCACGCGATGCGTTGTGACGCCTGCTGACAGGGCCACAGCAGGCACGAACGGCGAGGC
>PNKD01000031.1 GCA_013822265.1 Leptothrix sp. (in: b-proteobacteria) | reverse complement strand
GGCGGTCTGCCTGCCAGCCACCAAATCGACGACCTCAGGCGACCGCCAGGCTCACTCCTCAGTGGAATGTGGCGCCCGGCTCCAGGCTCATACCTCGTTGGACAAGACTCCACGCAGACACCCGTCAGCAGGGACCGCTAAAGTGCGCGGCATGAGCCCCACGCCTGCCTTGCCGCAACCCGCCGCGCCCGTCGCACCGCCTTCCTCGCCGCGCCTGGCCGGCCACGCGCTCGTCGAGGCCCTCATCGCCCAGGGTGTCGACACCTGCTTCGGTGTGCCGGGTGAAAGCTACCTCGCGGTGCTGGACGGCCTGCACGAACACCGCGGGCGCATCCGCTTCATCGCCTGCCGGCAGGAGGGCGGCGCCGCCTTCATGGCCGAGGCGCAGGGCAAGCTCACGGGCCGCCCCGGCGTGTGTTTCGTGACGCGCGGCCCCGGTGCCACCAACGCCAGCATCGGCGTGCACACGGCCTTCCAGGACAGCACGCCGCTGGTGCTGTTCGTCGGCCAGGTGGCCAGCGCGCAGCGCGACCGCGAGGCCTTCCAGGAGATCGACTACCGCCAGATGTTCGGCCCCGGCACGCTGGGGCTGGCCAAGTGGGTGGCGCAGGTGGACAGCGCCGACCGCCTGCCCGAGTACGTGGCGCGCGCCTTCCGCACCGCGATGCAGGGCCGGCCCGGGCCGGTGGTGCTGGCGCTGCCCGAGGACATGCTGACGACGCCCACCCTTGCGCCCGTGCTGCCGCGCGCCGAGCCCGTGCACGCCTGGCCGGCGCCCGGTGCGCTGCGCGAACTGCGCACGCGGCTGCTCGCGGCGCAGCGGCCCATCGTCATCGCCGGCGGCTCGGGCTGGGACGCCGAGGCCGCCGCCGCGCTGCAGCGCTTCAGCGAGAACTGGCAGCTGCCCACGGCCTGCGGCTGGCGCTTCCAGGACACCTTCGACAACCGCCACCCGCTGTATGCGGGCGACGTCGGCATCGGCATCAACCCCAAGCTGGCGGTGCGCATCCGCGACGCCGACCTCGTCATCGCGCTGGGCATCCGCCTGGGCGAGATGACCACCGGCGGCTACACGCTGCTGCAGCCGCCGCGCCCGGCGCAGACGCTGGTGCACATCCACGCCGGCGCCGAGGAACTGGGGCGCGTCTACGCCGCCGACCTGCTGATGCAGGCCTCGATGGCCACCGCCGCCAAGGCGCTCGAGAGCCTGGCCGCACCGCCCACGCTGCCCTGGGCCGCCCACACGGCCGCGGCGCAGGCCGACTACGAGGCCAACCTCGTGGCGCCCGCGGTGGCACCGCTGGATCTGGCGGTGGTGGTGAAGACGCTGCAGCGCCTGCTGCCTGAAGACACCGTCTACACCAACGGCGCCGGCAACTACGCGGGCTGGCTGCACCGCTACGGCCGCCACCCCGGCCTGCAGCACCATGGCCGCACGCAGCTGGCGCCGACCTCGGGTGCGATGGGCTACGGCCTGCCGGCAGCGGTGGCGGCGGCGCTGCTGCAGCCGCAGCGCTGGGTGGTCAACCTCGCCGGCGACGGCGACTTTCTGATGAACGGCCAGGAACTGGCCACCGCCACCGGCTACGGCGCGAAGCAGCTGATCAGCATCGTCGTCGACAACGGCACCTACGGCACCATCCGCATGCACCAGGAGCGCGAGTACCCCGGGCGCGTCAGCGGCAGCGACCTCTTCAACCCCGACTTCGCGGCACTGGCCCGTGCCTACGGCTGGCAGGCCGGGTTCGTCGACCGCACCGAGGCCTTCGAGCCGGCGCTGCGGCGGGCCCTCGACGCCGGCATGCCGACGCTGCTGCACCTCAAGCTCGACAGCGACGTCATCACCACGCGCACGACGCTGGGCGCCATCCGCGCCGCGGCGTTGAAAGGCTGATCAACGCCTGGGCGTTGAAGGGCTGCTCAGCGCCTGGGTGCCGGGGGCGGCTCAGCGCCGCGCCAGCGCCGCCCGGCGCGCCCACAGCAGCAGCACCACGCCGGCCAGCACCACGCCCGCGGCGGCCCACTCCAGGCGGCTCACGGCCTCGCCGCCCAGCGTCACGCCGAGCACCAGGCCGATCAGCGGGTTGACGAAGCTATAGCTCGAAGCCAGCGTCGTGCCGGTGCGCTGCAGCAGCACCATGTAGGCCGAGAAGCCGATCAGCGAGCCCGCCACCACGAGGTAGAACCAGCAGGCCAGCGCCAGGGTGTCGGGCGGCAGCACGGGCTGCTCGCCGGCCAGCCAAGACGCCGCCAGCAGCATCAGCCCGCCCACGCCCATCTGGCTGGCATAGCCGGCCGCCCCCGGCGCCAGCGCGAGCGTGCGGCCGCCGGGCAGCCCGTGCAGCGCCCACACGCTGCCGGCGCTCCAGGTGACGCAGGCCACGCTGATCGCCAGCAGCCCCGGCAGCGAGGCCGCGAAACCCTGGCCCTGCGTGAGCAGCAGCACGCCCGCCAGGCCCAGCAGGATGCCCGCCCATTCCAGCCGCGACGGGCGCACGCCGAAGGGCAACTCACCCAGCGCCACCAGCGCCGGCACGACGGCAATGAACGCCACCGCCAGCCCCGAACTGATGCTGACCTGGGCCAGCGCCGTGGCGCCGTAGCCACCGCCCAACATCAGCGCGCCCAGTACGGCGGCGCTGAACCACTGGCTGCGCGTGGGCCAGCGGGCGCCGCGCCAGGCCGCCCACCCGCCCAGCAGCAGGCCGGCGGCGACGAAACGCGTGCCCATCTGGAAGAAGGGCGGAAAGCTCACCAGCGCCCACTTGATGGCCAGGTAGGTCGAGCCCCAGATCAGCCAGGTCGCCGCCAGGCAGGCGACGATCAGCCAGGGCAGGCCGGGCAGGGCCGGCGCACCGGGGGTCAGGGTGGCGCAAGGGCTGGCAGACACGTTCGACATGGGCAGGATGGTAAGCAGGCGCAGCGGCTTCCATCGCGGCGTCGAGGACGATTGAGCGTTCGGCCTTGTCATTCGTCGAAAGGGCGGGCAGAGTGCCGTCAAATGCCCGCGACCCTGGCGTTCGACGCCCTTGACACCCGCATCCTTGCCGAACCGCAGGCCCACGCCTGGCTGACGTTGGCCGGCGGGGGGCGCCGCGAGCACCTCAGCCGGACGATCGTGGCCGAGCGTGCACGCCGACACCAGATGATGCTGCCGCCGCGGTGCGCGGCCGCGCCATGACGCGCACCGCCCAGCCCGTCTGGGAAGTGGTGGACGGCGAGGGTACCGACCTGCAATCGGTGGCCGCACGCTGCCGCAAGCTGGTGTCCAGGCGCGCGCTGCTGGCCGCCGGCGTGGCGGCGGTGCCGCTGCCGGGGCTCGACTGGGCCACCGACCTGGCGGTGCTGATGCGCCTGCTGCCACGGATCAGCGCCGAGTTCGGCCTCACGCCCGAGCAGGTCGAGCGCCTGGCGCCCGACCGCCGCATCGTCGTCTACAAGGTCATCAGCGCCACCGGCGGCGTGCTGGTGGGCAAGATCGTCACGCGCGAGCTCGTGCTCGGGCTGGTCAGGATGGTGGGCGTGCGCCTGAGCACGCAGCAGGCCGCCAAGTACGTGCCGCTGGCCGGGCAGGCGGTGTCGGCCGCGCTCACCTACTCGGCGCTGCGCTATGTCTGCGAGCAGCACATCCAGCAGTGCCTGGCGGTGGCGCGCCAGCTGCAGTTGCCGGCGCCGTGACGCCTGCAGCAGGCGTGCCGGCAGCAGGCGCCTACAATGCCGGCTTCGTCGGGGCGTAGCGCAGCCTGGTAGCGCATCTGGTTTGGGACCAGAGGGTCGAAGGTTCGAATCCTTTCGCCCCGACCATTCAACTCTGAAAACCCCGCAGCGTGTCGACCACGCGCTGCGGGGTATCTTCATGCCCGCGCAGAAGACAGGACAAGCCGCCGCCGCGGCGCCAAGTTGCTCGTGCTCAATCCGCGCCTGCGGGCCGTGATGCACGATGAAGCCGGCCCCGCAACCGGATGCGTGATCTGCCGTCGTGCGCGGAGTGATGCTGCCCTGCCGTCGGGCCGCGTTCAGGAGTGAACACCCTGCGGTTCGGCCGGCTTGCAACGACGACACCTGAGCAATGAACTTCGAGGCCAAATCCCCGGCTGTCGCGGGCCATCTGCAGGCCGCTGAAACACGGGCCGCCGCGGCCCGCATCGGCCACATGGAGGGCGACCTCGCCTTGCCCGCCCGGCCGCTGGGCTTGGTGCTCTTCGCGCACGGCAGCGACAGCAGCCGCTTCAGCCCGCGCAACCGCAGCGTCGCCCAGGTGCTGAACGCCCACCGCCTCGGCAGCCTGCTCTTCGACCTGCTGGACGAAGACGAGGCGCGCGACCGCCGCCGGGTCTTCGACATCGCGCTGCTGGGCAGCCGGCTTACCGAGGCCATCGATTGGGCGCGTGCCCAGCCCGCGCTGGCCGGCCTGCCCATCGGCCTGTTCGGCGCCAGCACCGGCGCGGCGGCGGCGCTGGTGGCCGCGGCGCGCCGGCCCGACGTGCGCGCCGTGGTCTCACGCGGCGGCCGCCCCGACCTGGCATTGCCCGAGCTGCGCGAGGTGCAGGCGCCCACGCTGCTGATCGTCGGTGGCGAGGACCCTGTCGTGCTGGGCCTGAACCGCGGCGCCGCGCGCCTGCTGGGCTGCCCGCACCGCCTGGAGATCGTGCCCGGTGCCACCCACCTGTTCGAGGAGCCGGGTGCGCTGGGCCGCGTGGCCGAGCTGGCCGCGGGCTGGTTCGAGGTCCATCTCGGCGGCGCCCCGGCAGCCGACGACGAGCGGCGCCCGACGTGACAGCGCCGCCACCGGGGGATGCTGGGCCGCTGGCCGTGCCGCTGGGCGCCGCAGGTGCCATGCCCGTGCGGCTGATGGACCCGCCGTCCAGCCTGCTCAGCCGCGGCCTGCTGCGTGTGCTGCGCGTGGCGCTGGGCCGGCCGCTGCGGCACGACACCGACATCACCGTGCTGCGCCGGCGCTACGAGGCCTTCGACGCCAGCCACGTGCGCGTCGGACCCGACGTGCAGCGCACGGCGGTCAACTGCCACGGCGTGCCCGCCGAGTGGATCAGCGTGCCCGGGTCGCGGCCCGACCGCACGCTGCTGCTGCTGCACGGCGGCTCGTTCGCGTTCCGTTTCCCGAACACGCATGCGGCCTTCGCGGCGCGCCTGTGCCGGCGGCTGCAGGCGCGTGCGCTCGTGCCCGACTACCGGCTGGTGCCCGAGCACCCCTTTCCCGCCGCCCCCGACGACTGCCAGGCCGTCTACCGCTGGCTGCTGGCCAACGGCTGCGACCCCGCCGGCCTGGTGCTGGTGGGTGATTCGGCCGGCGGCAACCTGGTGCTGGTGACGCTGCACCGCTGCGTGCGCGAGGGCGACGCGCTGCCGGCCTGCGCCGTGCTGCTGTCGCCGGCGGTGGACTGCACGCTCGAAAGCCGCAGCATGTTCGAGAACGACGCCTTCGACCCGGTGGTGCGGCTGGCCAACCTGCTGCTGCTGCGCCGCCACTACGTGCCCACGCCGCAGCTCTACACCGACCCCGACGTGTCGCCGCTGTTTGCCGATTTCACGCGCTTCCCGCCGCTGTTCCTGCAGGCCGGGCGCACCGAGCTGCTGCGCGACGAGGCCGTGCGCACCGCCGAGAAGGCCCATGCCGCGGGGGTCGATGTCGAACTGGAACTCTGGCCCGACACCGTGCACGGCTTCCAGCTCGCGGCCTTCCTGCCCGAGTCGCAACTGGCACTGTCGCAGATCGTCGGCTTCGTCGCGGCGCGCACGGGCTGGGTGTCGGGGCAACCCGCCATCGACCCGGCCCCCGGCGTTGAGCAGGCTCAACGCGGTGCGCCCGGGCAGGCGTAGATTGGCTTGGTCGACAGGAATCAGGCTCAGGCCAGAGACTTGAAGACGGTGTTGAGGGCTTTCCCCGCGTGGGGAGGCACGTGGTGCCGCCGCACCACGGTGGATGAAGGCATCCTCAGACCGGCACGGCGCGCAAACGACAGGCCGGGGGCCTTCACCGAGCCCGCCAGACGGCAACGCCTGGCGGGCTTTCACTTGTCCGCCCCGGGCACGCGCGACGCGGTGCGCGGCGACCGGATGCCAGCGTCGCGTGACTCGAGGGTGCGTGCTCATGGACAAGCGGTTTGCAGACCGTGCCGAGGCCGGCCGCCTGCTGGCGCAGGAACTGGCTGCACGGGCCTGGGCGGGCCCCTGCGTGGTGCTGGCGCTGCCGCGCGGCGGCGTGCCCATAGGCGCGGCCGTGGCGCGGGCGCTGAAGGCGCCGCTGGACCTGCTGCTGGTGCGCAAGATAGGCGCGCCGTGGCAGCCCGAACTGGCGGTGGCCGCGGTGGTCGACGGCACGCCGCCGCAACTGGTGATCGACGAAGGCATCAGTGCCTCGGTCGGCGCCGACCGCGCCTACATCGAGCGCTGCGTGCCCGAGCAGGTGCGCGAGATCGAGCGCCGGCGCGCGGTCTACCTGCGCGGCCGCGAGCCGGTGGATGTCGAGGGCGCGACGGCCATCGTCGTCGACGACGGCATCGCCACCGGCACCACGGTGCGCGCGGCACTGCGTGCGCTGCGCCTGCGCCGCCCCAAGCGCCTGGTGCTGGCCGTGCCGGTCGCGCCCGAGGACGCGGTGGCATCCCTGCGCGCCGAGGTCGACGAGGTCGTGTGCCTGCGCACGCCGGCCAACTTCCACGCCATCGGGCTGCACTACGCCGATTTCCACCAGGTCGGCGACGACGAGGTGGTGGCCGAGCTCGACGCCCTGGGCAAGCCGGCGGCGGCCGCGCCCGCGCGCGGCTGAGCCCCGACGCGATCTCACGCGCTCAGCCGGCGCGGCTGCGTTGCAGGCGCTGCAGCAGCGGCTGCCAGGCCGAGGGCGCCAGCGCCGGCAAGGCCGGCTCGGCCGAGGGGGCGACGATCATCACCGACGCCATCTCGTCGGGTTGCAGGGCCTCGGCGCCGCTCAGTTGGGCCGCCAGCACCTGGGCATCGGCTTCCGACGCATCGCCGCCCCCTGCCGCGCGTTCGCGCAGGCGTTGGCGCACACGTTGGTGCAACAGCGCCGGCGGCGCCGGAAAGTCCAGCACCACGAAGGCCAGGCCGCGCGCGGCAGCCCACCGGTGCGCGGCGTCGCGCTGCGCGCGCTGCAGGAAGGTGGCGTCGAGGATGGCGTGGCAGCCGGCTTCGACCACCGGCGCGGCGGCGTCGAGCAGGCGCTGGTAGGTGGCCGCCGTCATCGCCGCGCTGTACAGGCCCGCGCCCAGCGCCGAGCCGCTGTGCGCCAGCGCGTCCAGCCCGGCCAGGCGCTTGCGCTCGACATCGGCGCGTATGCGCACGGCGCCCGCGGCCTCCAGCAGCGACTGCGTCAGCGTCGTCTTGCCGCTGCCCGAGGGGCCGTGCGTGATGATCAGCGCCGGCCGCCGCGGCGCCGCCGCCGCCCGCGCGGCCAGGCGGGCCAGCGCCAGGTAGCGGCGGGCGCTGCGGGCTTCTTGTGCGGCCGCGGCGCCGGGCTGCGCGGCGCGCAGCAGCGCCACCTTGGCGCGCACCGCCGCGCGGTAGGCGGCGTAGTAGGGCAGCAGCGGCAGGCCCCCGTAGTCGCCATGCTGCTGCAGCCAGGCGTTGGTGAAACGATGGGCCAGCGCCGCCAAGCCGTGGGCGCGCAGGTCCATGGCCATGAAGGCGACGTCGTTCATGAGGTCCATCCAGCGCCAGTCGTCGTTGAACTCGATGCCGTCGAAGACGAGGGCGTGATCACCGTGCTGCACCACGTTGCCCAGGTGCAGGTCGCCGTGGCACTCACGCACGGCGCCATCGGCCAGCCGCTGCGCCATCAGCGGGCGCAGCCGCTCGAAGGCGGCGGCCTCGTCGCGTTTCAGCGCCTCCACGGCCGCCGCGGCGGCCGGCCTGCCGCGGCCTGGCGCCGTGGCCACCAGCGCCGCCAGCTCGCCCAGGTTGGTGACCACCATCTCGTGCACCTGCTGCGGCCGGCCACGCGGCCCCGCCGGGCTGGCCCGCGCCGCGGCGTCGTGAAAACTCGCCACGGTCGCGGCCAGTTCGTCGATCTGCGCCGGGCCCAGCGCATGCTGCCGGGCCAGGCGGTCCCACAGGCCGGCGTTGTCGAAGGCGCGCATCTTCACCGCCACCTCCAGCGGTGGCCCGGGGCCCTCGAGCACCGGCCGCGCCGGCGTGCCGGTGATGGCCACGACGCCGAGGTAGAGCTCGGGCGCGAGGCGCCGGTTCAGGCGCAGCTCTTCGGCGCAGGCGTGCTGCCGCCGGGCCAGCGTCGACTGGTCGAGGAACGCCGTCTTCAGCGCCTTCTTGATCTTGTAGGCGTGTTCGCCGTGCACCAGCACGATGGAGATGTGGGTGTCATAACGCTGCGCCGGGCCCGTGCCCGAAGCCGCCAGCTGAGCCTGCAGCGCCGAGACGAGCATGGCCTGCTGATCCAACGTCAACTCGTCGGCCGCTGGCCGCATGCCAGGGCGGCCGGGCGCGCTGAAGCTCGAACGCCGCGTCATGAGGGACATCATGACCCGCTGCCGCAGCCGCGGCGCTTGAGCCGGGTCAACAGGGGGCCCTGCGGAGGCCGCGGCGCGCGCCGCCACGGCGGCAGCGCGACGGCGCGTTGCGTGTGCGCAATCGGGCGCCGCCCGCCTGCCGCGACCATGCTGGTGGTGCTCATGCGATCTGGCTTGGGTAAGCGCTACAGACGCGTACAGACAGGTCGCACCCACCCCGCCCACGACTCTCAAGGAGCAGACCATGAACGAACTGAGAACCCTGGATCCCTTTGCGATGGATCCGTTCGAAGACGCCTTCCGCAACTTCATGCGCCCATGGCGTCTGGAAGTGCCCGAGGCCGCGCCGCGCATCAAGATCGACGTCACCGAGCAGGATGGCAGTTATGCCGTGAAGGCCGAGATTCCCGGCGTCAAGAAGGAAGACATCGACGTGCGCGTCGACGGCAATGTGGTGACCATCAGCGCCGAGGTCAAGGCCGAGAAGGAAGAGAAGGACAACGGCCGCATGCTGCGCCAGGAGCGCCAGTACGGCTATGCCAGCCGCAGCTTCACACTCGCCTGCGCCGTTGACGAGGCCAAGACCGACGCCAGCTACAAGGACGGCATCCTCGAGCTGAAGCTGCCGAAGAAGGCCTCCGCCGCAGCCAAGCGCCTGTCCATCCACTGAGGCGCTGAAGGCCGGGGCCCGCCTTGCCCGGCACGCCGTCGGCAGGCGTCGACGCGGCACTGCTGCGCTACCTGGCGTCGCCGGCGGCGTTTGCCGTACTGCCCGGCGCAGATGCGGACGTCGGCGTCGATGCCGCGGTGCCGATCGAGACCGTGCAGACCCACATGTCGTGGGTCTTTCTCGCTGGCGGGCAGGTGCTGAAGCTGAAGAAGCCGGTACGGCACGACTTCCTCGACTTCTCCACTCTCGCCGCGCGCCAGGCCTGCTGCCGCGAAGAGGTGCGGCTGAACTCGCGCCTGGCCCCCGGCGTCTATCGCGGCGTGGTGGCCGTGCTGCGGCAGGACGGCCGCTACAGGCTCGTGCCCGAGCCCGCCGAGCCCGCTGCGGCACCGTGCGGGCCGGTCGTCGACTGGCTGGTGTGGATGCGCCGCCTGCCGCGCGAGCGCCTGCTCGACCGCGCCATCGCCGACGCCAGCGTGCAGCCGGCCGACATCGACGGCCTGGTGGACCTGCTGGTGCGCTTCTACGGCCGCGCGCCGCGCGCCGGCATGACGCCGGCCGCGTACCTGGCGCGGCTGCAGGCCGAACTGCGCCGCACGCGCGACGTGCTGCTGAGGCCGCCCTTCCGTGTCGAAGGCGCCGTGCCGGTGCTCGAGCGCATGGCCGCGGCGATGCAGCGCCACCGCGAGGCCCTGGCCCGCCGCGCCGCCGAAGGGCGCATCGTCGAAGGCCACGGCGACCTGCGGCCCGAGCATGTCTGCCTGCTGCAGCCGCCGGTGGTCATCGACTGCATCGAGTTCAACGCCACGCTGCGCCAGGTCGACCCCTTCGACGAACTCGCCTTCCTGGCGCTGGAGTGCGAACGCGCCGGCAATCGCACGCTGGGCCCGCGCCTCATCGCCGGCTGCGCCGCCGGGCTGGGCGACACGCCGCCGCCGGCTGTGCTGGCGCTGTACACGGCGCTGCGTGCGCTGCTGCGTGCGCGCCTGTCGCTGGCCCACCTGTTCGACCCCGAGCCGCGAACGCCCGCGCGCTGGCTGCCGCAGACCGTGGCCTACGTGGCGCAGGCCAAGAAGGCGCTCGACGAACTCGACGGGCTCGGCGCGCCGGGCCAGACGTAGGCGCTCAGCGCCGCCAGGCTTCGCGGCTCTCGCGCAGCGCCTGCGCGAACAGCGGCGCGGCCGCCACCACCTGCAGCCGGCCGGCCACGGCCGAGCCGGCGGGCAGGCGGAAGGGCGGCACGCTGTCGCTGACCACCAGGCGGGTGATCGCCGGGTCGTCCAGCGTGCGTGCGGCCTCGCCGGTGAACAGGCCATGGGCCGCAAACGCCAGCACCTCGCGCGCACCGGCTCGCCGCAGCGCGGTGGCCGCGCCGACCAGCGTGCTGCCGCTGGCGACCAGGTCGTCGATGAGCAGCACGGTCTGCCCGTCCACCGCGCCGGCCACCAGGCTCTCGCTCGACATCACGCCGGCACTGCGCCGCTTGTCGACCATCGCAAAACCCACCGGTCGCGCCAGGCGCGCCTGCAGCGACTCGCGCCAGAGCTGGGCGCGCTTCACGCCGCCGGGGTCGGGCGAGGCCACGGCCAGCGGGCCGCCGCCCGCCGCTGCGGCGGCCACGTCGTCGAAGAGCTGGTGCGCCTGGAGGTGCTGCACGGGGATGCGCAAGGCGTTTTCCAGCGCCGCCGCGTCGTGCGCCTCGAGCACGAAGACCTGCGCGATGCCGACGGCCTCGACCAGTTGCGCCACGTAGCGCAGGTTCAGCGGGTCGAAGGGCTTGGTGCGCCTGTCCTTGCGCGCATAGGCCAGATAGGGCAGCACGGCGCTGACACGCGCCGCGCCGTGGTCGCGCAGCGTGGCGGCGAACATCAGCAGCCGGCACAGCTTGTCGTGCGGGCTGTAGGCGGGGCCACCGTGCAGGCTGGCCACCACATAGGCATCGGCACCGCGCGGGTCGGTGAGCGGGCGCCACTTGTGCTCGCCGTCGTCGAAGCGGCGGTCCTCGTGGCGCGCCAGGCCCTGCCCGAGCGCGGCGGCCAGCGCCGGGGCGATGGTCGACTCGGCGTCCAGGGCATAGATCAGCATGTGGCCTCCTTGCCGCGCGCCGTCAAGGGCCTCGCCGGTGGCGCTCAGTCGCGCGCCGGCAAGCCTTTTACAAGCGCCTTGAAGTCGGGCCAGGCCATCGCCGGCCAGATCTCGGTGTGGGCCTGGCCGTGGCTGCGCACCAGCACCGACACACGCGTGGCGGCCTGCAGGTCGGGCGCCTCGATGACGTCCAGGTAGTCCCAGGGCCCGAGCAGCGCGCAGCTGACGAGCCACTTCACCTCGGGGCAGTGCGCCTGCACCTGCTCGGCGACATGGCGCTCCAGCGTCACGAAGCTGCGTGGCTGGTGCAGGGCCTGCGGCGACAGTCGGGTGAGCAGGACGAAGGCGGCCATGGCGTGGACCTCTGTGCGGGTGGCACGGCGGCGCCGTCAGCGCCTCAGGCGACCTCGCGGCTGGCGAGCGCGCCGGTCACGCGCTGCTCCAGTTCGGCGTGCTGGTAGGTCGTCAGGTCAACCGGCACGCAGAGCTTGAGCAGGCGCTTGGCGCCACTGCCCAGCTCGGCCTTGAGCTCGCCCAGGAAGGGGTTGGAGGCCAGCAGCACCAGAGCCGGCATGCGCTCGCTGCGTGCAGCCTTCTCGAGCAGCTGCGACACCTCGCGCGCGAAGCGCTGGTGTTCGCGGTCGCGCGCCTCGGTGTGCGGCGTGAAGGCCGTCGAGGCCTGGCTCTTGCGCGCCTTGCCCGGGCGGTCGGCGTCGAGCTCGCTGGCCTTCATGCGGCTGGGCGCGTGCACGCAGTCGGCGATCTCGCGCAGCGCCTGGTTCTCGTCGTCGCGCTCGAAGATCCGCGCTCGCGCGGCGTTGGCCACCACGATCCAGTCCAGTGGCCATTCCCTCGTCATCGTCTTGCTCTCGCCTGCCATTCGGTTTCTCCTCGTCGCGGGGCCTTCGCCGCGGTGGCCGCCGCGAGGCGCCGGCCGCCTGCCGAGCGCGAGGCCCCGACAGTGCCAGTCTGGCCCGGCGCCGGGCGCCGCCGTTGCGCGCACTCAATCGCCGGCAGACCGGCGCCTCGGGTGCAGGCTCAGGGCCGGCGCTGGGGCTCGCGCTGGCGGGCGGCGGCCAGCACCTGCACCAGCATCGACATCTGCTCGCCGATGGTCTCGATCACGTCATCCAGGGCCAGCAGGCCCTGCAGCAGGCTGCGGTCGTCGACCACCGGCACGCGGCGCGCGCCGGCGCGGCGCATGGCGGCCAGGGCGTCGAGCAGCGAGTCGCTCTCGCGGGCGGCCACGGGGCTGCTGCTCATCACGTCGCCGGTGCACAGCGTGCCCAGGTCGATGTTGCGCGCCACCACGGCGGTGATGATGTCGCGGTCGGTCAGCAGGCCCACGGGCTGCCGGCCTTCGGCGGTCTCGTCGACGATGACCAGGCAGCCGACATGGTGCTCGCGCATCAGCCGGGCGGCCTCGGTCAGTGCCAGGTCACGGTGGGCGACCACCACCTCGCGGGTGCACAGGTCGCCGGCGCTCAGTGCAGGGTTCATGGTGGATCTCCTCGATCTCTCCTCGATCTCTCTTCGATCGGCCGGTGCGGTGAAGCACGCACCCGATGCGGATGCCCAGCACCACGCCGGGCGGCGGCTTGTCCTGAATCGGCTTGCGGCCGACGCCGCTGCAGCCATCTTGGGTGCCGCCGCGCGGCGCAGATTGATGGCACTCAACGCGGGGCGCCGGCCCCACGGGGGGCACGGCCCGCAGCACCGCCGGCGTGAGGCAGATCAAGCGGCGCCGGCGCCGGCGCGCCAAGATGGCGCCGTTCACCGGCCTGCGTCATGCCAGACCCCCTGCCCACCGGCCCCACCGCCGATCCGCGGCCTGCTGCGGCGCGGCACGGGGCAGCGCGGCTGTTCGTCGCCCTGTGGCCGCCGAGCGCGCTGGCCGCCGCGCTGCACGCGCAGGCGCTGGCGCTGACCGGCACACAGCCTGGCGCCGGGCGCTGTGAGGCCGCCGTGCGCCTGCACCTGACGTTGCTCTTCATCGGCCCCGTGCCGCGTGCCCGCCTGCCCGCACTGCAGGCCGCGCTGTGCCTGCCCTTCAGCCCCTTCGAGCTGCAGCTGGCGGCCTGCACACGCTGGCGCCCGGGCCTGGTGGTGGCAGAGCCCACCACCGTGCCCGCCGCGCTGCTGGCGCTGCAGGCCGCGCTCGCGCAGGCCGCTGCGGCGCTGGGCCTGCGCTGCGAGGCGCGCGCCTTCAGGCCGCATCTCACGCTGGTGCGGCGCCACGCCGGGCCCTGGCCGGCCGCGGCCGTGGTGGTGCAGGCGCCGCGCTGGCGTGTGCGCAGCTACCGGCTCGTCGAGTCGCTGCCCGGCCCGCCGGCCTGCTACCGCGTGCTGCAGACCTGCGCCGCATCGCCATCGCCATCAGGCGATGCTTGCGCTTGCTCAACGCCCGCCTGAGCCCGAAGGCGTCAGCTGGAGGCCCGGGCAGGGCGTAGACGATGGAGGCTGCGAGAACCATGACGACACCGACACTTGCCGACCCGCCGTGCGAGCAGGCGTGGGTGGCGCAGGCGCTGCGCGAAATGGCCGTGCTGCTGGAGGCGCAGGGCGACAACCCCTTCCGCGTCGGTGCCTACCGGCGCGCGGCCGACACGGTGGCGCAACTGGCCAGGCCGCTGCGCGAGATCCACGCCGCCGAGGGCACGGCCGGCCTCGAGGCGCTGCCCGGCGTAGGGCCACGCATCGCCGCGGCCATCACCGAACTGCTCGAGACCGGCCACTGGCAGCAGCTCGATCGCCTGCGCGGTGCCGCCGACCCGGTGGCGCTGTTCCGCACCATCCCCGGCGTCGGCCCCGAGCTGGCGCATCGCCTGTACGAAGAAGGGGGCGTCGACACGCTCGAGGCGCTGGAGACGCTGGCCCGCAGCGGCAAGCTCGAGGGGCTGCCCGGCATCGGAGCGCGCCGTGCCGCCAGCGTGCGCGCGGCGTTGACCGACATGCTCGACCGGCGGCGGCGCCTGCGCGCCGGCGCCGCGCCAGGCAACGAGGGCCCCGAGCCGCCGGTGGAGATGCTGCTCGACGTCGACCACGAATTCCGCAGCCGCGCCGAAGCCGGCCGGCTGCCCAAGATCGCGCCCAGGCGCTTCAACCCCGAAGGCCAGGCCTGGCTGCCGGTGCTGCACACCGACCGGCCGGGCTGGCACTTCAGCGCGCTGTACTCGAACACGGCGCGCGCGCACGAACTCGACCGCGTGCACGACTGGGTGGTGATCTACGGCGACGACGACAGCCACCACGAGTGCCAGTACACGGTGGTCACCGCCACGCGCGGTGCGCTGGTGGGCCAGCGCGTGGTGCGTGGCCGCGAGGCCGAGTGCCGCGCGAGGCTGGCCGACCCGGCACGCTGAGCGCGCCGCGGGCCGAGGCAGCGCACTGAACGCACCGCGGTCGTCAGTCGGCGTCCGCCGCCGTGCGGCTGCAGTGGTGGAAGCGCGCGCGGCCCTGCTGCTTGGCCAGGTACATCGCGGCGTCGGCGGCGCGCATCAGCTGCACGGCGTTGCCGGCGTCGCGCGGGTAGATCGCGATGCCGATGCTGGCCGTGACGTGCAGCGTGTGCCGCTCGATCTCGAAGCAGCGTGTCACCGCGGTCAGCACACTGGCGGCGGCGGCGCTGGCGTCGTCGTCTTCGGCCAGGTCTTCCAGCACCGCGACGAACTCGTCACCACCCAGCCGCGCGACCAGATCCTCGGCACGCAGCGTCTGCCTGAGCTGCTGCGCGAACTCGCGCAGCAGCACATCGCCCACGCCGTGGCCGAGGTGGTCGTTGACACGCTTGAAGTGGTCGATGTCGATGAACATCAGCGCCATCGCGCGGCGGCGGCGCAGCGCGCGCGCCATGCAGCGCTCGAGTTCGGCGTCGAACAGCGTGCGGTTGGGCAGGCCCGTGAGCGCGTCGTGCTCGGCGCGATGGCGCCACGTGGACTGCTCGCGCTTCAGGGTGCTGATGTCGGTGAAGGTGAAGACATGGCGCTGCGGCGCGCCGCACTCGTCGCGCAGCAGGTCCACGCGCATCCAGGCCGGCTGGTCGTGCCCGTCGCGGTGGCGCAGCGTCACCTCCTGCTCGTAGGGGCAGGCCGCGGCCGACAGGCACGCCGGGTCGACGGGCAGCGGCGTGCCGCACAGCTCGGCCGAACTTCGGCCGATGGCCTGCGCATAGGCGCCGTTGACAGCGACGATGTGCAGCCGGGCATCGGTGATGACGATGCCCGCGCCGGCGGCCTCGAAGGCCGCGGCCAGCTCCTCGACCCCGCTGCCGAAGGGCAGCAACACACTCTGGTGCCCCGTGCACAGGGCCTGAGATTCATTCATGCCAGTTCCGCCGTTGCTGGTCTGTGAATGCGAGGAATCCAACTCTCGCCCCATGAGACGCAGGTTGACGCAGGCGCGCCACAGCTCGATTGAGCCGGCTCAACGCCGCGTGCCTGCAGCGGCCGGCGTCGGCGCGGCCGGCCGGGCCCACCGGTGAGCGCGCTCAACGGGGCACGGGTGGCGGGCCGTATCTTGGCTGCGGAGAGTTCGTCTCCTTCAACGCCGGGCCATAGCGGGCTGGCGGTGGCAACTCGAAACGGGCAGGACACCATGACGATGAAGACGCGTGACGTGGCCGCGGCGATGTCGAGCCGGCACACCCAGACGCAGACGCGCGACCAGCTGCTCAGGCCCTGAGCCATGGGAGCACGCCCGGTGAGCCCGCCTGACCAGGCCCTCAGCCGGGACGTGCTGCTCGAGCGCTACGCGCTGCCGCAGGAGCAGGAAGCCGACGACGTGCGGCGGCGCATCGCAGGCGCCCTGGCCGGGGCCGAGGCCGAGGTCAACCGCCCGGCCTGGACCGCGCGCTTCCTGGCCGCGCAGCGCGCCGGCTTCCTCCCCGCCGGGCGCATCGCCGCCCAGGCCGGCAGCGGCGGGCAGGCGACCTGGCTGAACTGCTTCGTGCTGCCCATCGCCGCGACGGCCCAGGCCGATGCCGAGGCGATCACCACGGCCCTGGCCGAGACCGTCCAGACGCTGGGGCGCGGCGGCGGCGTGGGGCTGGACTTCACGCCCGTGCATCCGCAGGGCGCGGCGGCGGTGGCCGCGGCCGGCGGTGACGCCGCCGGGCCGGTGGCGGCGCTGGGCCGCTTCGACGCCGCCTGCCGGGCGCTGGACCGCACCGGCGTGCGCCCCGGCGCGCTGATGGGCGTGCTGCGCTGCGACCACCCCGACATCGAGGCCTTTGCCCGCTGCAAGGCGCACGGCGGCCTGAGCCACTTCAACCTGTCGGTGGGCGTCACCGAGGACTTCATGCGTGCCGTGCAGGCCGCGGGCGAGGTCGACCTGGTGCACGACGCCTGGCCCGGCGCGGCGCAGCGCGCGGCCGGTGCCTGGCTGCGCGACGACGGGCGCTGGGTCTACCGCCGCGTGCCGGCGCGCCAGGTCTGGGACGCCATCGTCTCGTCGGCCCACGCCCGCGGCGACCCGGGGCTGCTGTTCCTCGACCGCATCAACGCCGACAACAACCTCGCGTGGTGCGAGACCCTGGCCGCCGCCAACCCCTGCGGCGAGCAGCCGCTGCCGCCCTATGGCGCGTGCTGCCTGGGCAGCTTCGACCTCACGCGCTTCGTCACCGCGCCCTTCACGGCCCAGGCGCACCTCGACCTCAAGGCGCTGGCGAGCTGGGTGCCGGTGGCCGTGCGCATGCTCGACGACGTGCTCGAGCTCAGCCCCTGGCCGCTGCCGCAGCAGCGCCGGCAGGCGCTGGCCACGCGCCGCATCGGCCTGGGCTGCACCGGCCTGGGCGACGCGCTGGTGATGCTGGGCCTGCACTACGACAGCGACACCGCGCGCGCGCAGGCGGTGAACGCCGTGCGCTGCCTGCGCGACATGGCCTACGCGGCGTCGGCGGCGCTGGCGGTGGAGCGCGGCGCCTTCCCGGCTTTCGACGCCGGCGGCCTGCTGCGCCCCGGCACGTTTGCATCGCGCCTGCCGCAGCCGCTGCAGGCGCGCATCCACGAGTGCGGGCTGCGCAACTCGCACCTGCTGAGCATCGCGCCGGCGGGCAGCATCAGCCTGGCCTTTGCCGACAACGTCAGCAGCGGCATCGAGCCGGTGTTCGCGTGGCAGGGCCGGCGGCTGCGCCCGGGTGGCCGCGGCTTGGCGCACAGCGTGGTCGAGGACGCCGCCGTGCGCCTCTTCCGCCGCCTGCGCGGGCCCGGCGCACCCCTGCCGCGGGCCTTCGTGCTGGCACAGCAGCTCACGCCGGTGCAGCACCTGGCGATGGTGGCCGCCGTCGCACCCTATGTCGACGGCGCCATCTCCAAGACCGTCAACACCCCGGCGGGCAGCACGGTGGCGGATTTCGACGCCCTGTTCCGGCAGGCCTGGCAGCTGCGTCTGAAGGGCGTCACGGCCTTCAGGCCGGGCTGCGGGGCCGGCGCCGTGCTGCTGCCCTGGCCGGCGGCGGCGGCGGCGGACCCGCTGCGGCCAGCACACGCCGCGTCTTGCCGCTGATCGCGTCGACCTGCGGCCCGAGATCGCCCTGCACGATGTGCGCGCCGGTGACGCCATGGCGCCGCAGCAAGGCCACCAGCGCCGCCGCAGCGCCGGTGAAAGCGGCCGAGGCATCGGCGCCGCTCGCCAGGCGCAGCTCCAGCGTCGTTTCGTCGGCACGCTGCACGAGCTGGAACTGCGTCACCCCGCTGCCTTCCTCTATCGCCGTCTCCAGCGCCAGCGGCAGCAGCACGGCGCGGCGCCCGCCGCCGGCAGGCAGCGTCAGCGTGTCGTCGGCGCGGCCCTGCACCTCGATGGCCGGGAAGCGGTTGCCGCACACGCAGGCCTCGGGCAGGTAGCGCACGCTGTCGGTGAGCACGTAGCGCAGCAGCGGCTGCGTGCGGTTGGCCAGGTTGGTCAGCGCCACGGTGTGCGCGACTTCGCCGGCGGGCACCGGGTGGCCGTGGGCGTCCAGCGTCTCGAGAATCACCCAGTCGTGGTTCAGGTGCAGGTACCCGGCGCGGCACTCGCAGGCCATGGCGTAACACTCCGAGGCGCCGTAGTTGCTGCGCACCGGGCAGGCGAAGCAGCCGCCCAGCGTCTGGCGCTGTGCCGGCGAGAGCTGTTCGCCGCCCAGCCACAGCTCGTCCAGCCGCAGGTGCAGGTCGCCCGCGGCCTGCAGCGCGGCCAGCGCCAAGGCGCAGCTGGGGTAGGTCACCAGCACCTGGGGCGAGGCCGCCTGCAAGGCTTCGGCCAGCTCGGGCAGCGGCGTCGTCACCGGCAGCACGCGCAGGCGCGGCGACCACGGCGTGCAGGCCAGACGCCGCAGCCGCTCGATGGTGGCGATGCCGGCAAAGTGCCCGCCCGTGGCGCCGACGTAGGCGAAGCTGCGCCCCATGCCCCACAGCCCCATGGCGGCGGTGCCGCGCAGGCGCAGCGTGTCGATGGCGTCGTAGGCGGCCAGGCTGGCGGCGTCCTGCACGAAGACGCCGCGCTCGCCGCTGGTGCCCGAACTCGTCCACACCAGGTAGCGGCCCAGCCAGGCGTCGCCCACGGCGCTCTCGTCGGCGATGAAGGCCGAGGCGGCGTCCAGCGTGATGGCGCGGTCGGTGGCCCAGTCGTCGAAGCCCTGCATCAGTTCGAGCCGGGTCACCGGCTCGAGGTCGGCCAGCGTGCGCGCGCGGCCCCAGCGGCGCCGGTACAGCGGCGACTTGCGCTGCGCCACGTCCATCAACGCCGCCAGACGCTGCGCACGAAGGCACTCACCCCAGCCCTGCGGGTCGAGGTTGGCGAGCGCGGTCTCGTTGAAGGCCTGCAGGCAGGCCCAGGCGTCGAAGGGCGGGGGCGGGTGACGTGGCACGGCATCGCCTCGAAGCTGCCGCCGCGGCCGCGGCCGTCACTTGACCAGCAGCACGGGCACTTCGGCCCGGTGCACCACGCGCTGCGCCACCGAGCCCAGCAGCAGCCCGGCCAGCGCGCCGCGGCCGTGGGTGCCGATGACGATCATGTCCGAGCCCAGCTCGGCGGCCAGGCGCACGATCTCCTTGGCCGCGACACCCACCTCGGCGCGTGTCTCCACCTGCTTGAGCCCGGTGCGCCGGGCCTGCGACAGCGCCTCGTCGAGCAGCGCCGACTGCTGCTGCTGCAATGCGCGCTCGACGGCGGTGGCGTCCATCACCGGGTATTGCTCGACGTGCAGGGGCACGTCGCGCACGTGCACCAGCACGGCCTCCAGCCCATTGGTCTCCGACTGCAGCCGCGCTGCAGCTTCCATGGCGCGCAGCGCGTGCGGCGAGCCGTCCACCGCGATGAGTAGCTTCAGCATGGTCTGCCTCCTGTTGAGCTTTGCGGACCGTCTGCCTCTCCGGAGCCTCCCGGCAGTCTGGGCGCGCCGGCCGGCGCGGCGATTGACCGCGCTCAATGCAGCCGGACGGGCCACCCCGGCCGGTGGCCTGCCGGCCGTGCCCAGGCCCCGCGCGTTGAGCCTGCGCAACGGCGCCGGCCGCTGGCGCGAATAGCTTGCGCTCGGCGTGCCGGGTGGCACGCAGCCCCGGCCACCGTTCACCCTGGAGACCCCGATGCCCAAGCCCACCGCCACCCCGACGAGCCGCAGCACGCGGGCCGGCACGCGCCGCAGCGCAGCCGCCCCGAAACCGCCGCGGGCCGCGAAGACGGCCGCGCCGGCCGCACCGCGCCGCGGCAGCGGCCCCGACCTCGCACCGGCCGCGCCCGACACCAGCCTCAACCCGGCCCTGCTCGAGGGCCCGACGCGCGAGGAAATGATCCGCCAGCGCGCCTACGACCGCTACCTGGGCAACGGCTGCATCGACGGCCACGACCTCGACAACTGGCTGGCCGCCGAGGCCGAGGTCGGGGCGCTGCTGGCGGTCGGCGACGGCCGCGCCCGAGCCGGCGCCGAGAGCTGAAGCGGCCGCATTGCTCGCGCTCAACAGCGCGCTGCCGGCGCAGCCGACCATGGCGTCTGCGTCAACTACCGGACAAGGCCATGGCTGCCAAGCGCCTGCTCTTCCACGATGAGGCCCGCGCCCGCATCCGCCGCGGCGTCGACACGCTGGCCGCCGCGGTGAGCGCCACGCTGGGGCCGCGCGGGCGCACGGTGATCCTCGAGCGCGACTTCGGCGCGCCGCAGATCGTCAACTCGGGCGTGCTGGTGGCCAAGGCCATCGAGCTCGAGGACCGCTTCGAGAACATGGGCGCGCAGATGCTGCGCGAGGTGGCGGCGCGCACCAGCGAGAAGGCCGGCGACGGCACCACCACGGCCACCGTGCTGGCGCACGCCATGATCGAGGAAGGCCTGCGCCACCTGGCCGGCGGCATGAACGCGATGGACATCCGGCGCGGCATGGAGCAGGCCGTGGACGCGGTGGTCGAGGAGCTGAAAACGCTGGCCCGGCCCTGCGCCGATGCGAAGGAGATCACCCACGTGGCGGCGATCTCGGCCAACAACGACCGCTCCATCGGCGAGCTGCTGGCCGGCGCCATCGAGAAGGTCGGCCGCGACGGCGCCATCTCCATCGAGGACGGCTCGGGCCTGGCCAGCGAGCTCGAGGTGGTGGAGGGCATGCAGTTCGACCGCGGCCTGCTCTCGACCTACTTCGTCAACAACGCCGAGCGCCAGGCCGCGGTGCTCGAAGACGCGGCCATCCTGCTCTATGACAAGCGCCTGTCGTCGCTGCAGGACCTGCTGCCGCTGCTCGAAGAGGTGGTGAAGGCGGCGCGCCCTCTGCTGGTGATCGCCGAGGACATCGACAGCGAGGCGCTGGCCACGCTGGTCATCAACACCGTGCGCGGCACGCTCAAGACCTGCGCCGTCAAGGCGCCGGGTTTCGGCGACCGGCGCAAGGCCATGCTGCAGGACATCGCCGTGCTCACCGGCGGCACCGTGATCAGCGACGAACTCGGCCTCACGCTGGCCAAGGCGCGGCTGGCCGACCTGGGGCGTGCGCGGCGTGTCGAGGTCGGCAAGGACGAGACGACGCTGATCGGCGGCGCCGGCGCCGACAGCGCCATCGGCGAGCGCGTGGCCAGCATGCGCAAGGAGCGCGAGGCCGCCGGCAGCGACTACGAGCGCGAGAAGCTCGACGAACGCATCGCCAAGCTCTCGGGCGGCGTGGCGTTGATCAAGGTCGGCGCGGCCACCGAGTCCGAGCTCAAGGAACGCAAGATCCGCGTCGAGGACGCGCTGCACGCCACGCGCGCCGCGGTGGAAGAGGGCATCGTGCCCGGCGGCGGCGTGGCGCTGCTGCGCGCGCGCAAGGCGCTGGCCGGCCTGAAGGGCGCCAACCTCGACCACGACTCGGGCATACGCATCGTGGCGCGTGCGCTCGAAGAGCCGCTGCGGCGCATCGTCGCCAACGCCGGCGACGAACCCTCGGTGGTGCTGCAGCGCGTGGAAGCAGCCGGCGAGCCAAGCCACGGCTACAACGCCGCCACGCGCGAGTACGGCGACTTGCTGCAGATGGGCGTCATCGACCCCGCCAAGGTGACGCGGCTGGCGCTGCAGAACGCGGCCTCGATCGCCGCGTTGCTGCTGACCACCGACTGCATGATCGCCAACGCACCGCCGCCGCCCGCCACCGGCGCGGGCCTGCCGGGCGCGCAGGTGCCCGAGTTCTGAAGTCGAGCCACAAGGCCGCAAGGAGCGCTGAATGTCCAAGGTCGTGGTGGTCTACTTTTCGCGCGACGGGCACACCGCGGCCATCGCGCGCGAGATTGCCAAGGGGCTGGGCGGCGAGATCGAGGCCATCGAGGAGACGAACGGCCGCGACGGCCCCCTGGGCTACCTGCGATCGGCGCTCGAGGCCCTGCTGGGCGTGGCGCCCACGCTGGCTTCGCGGCAGTCGCGCGTGCACCGCGGCGACCTGGTGGTGATAGGCACGCCGGTGTGGGTGTGGAACATGGCGAGCCCGGTGCGCAGTTACCTCCTGGCGCACCGCGCGCGCATCTCGCGCGTGGCCTTCTTCTGCACCTGCGGCGGCTCGGGCGGGCACAAGGTGCTGGGCGACATGCGGGCGCTGTGCCGCAGGGCACCGCTGGCCCGGCTGGCGCTGACCGAGGCCGAGTGCGCCAACAGGGGGGCGCACAAGGCGCAGATGGCGGCCTTCCTGCGCGCGCTGGGCCATGGGCGGCCCGGCGAGGCCGACGAGCCGCAGCGCGCCGCCCATCCGGCCTGAGCGCAAGGTCTGAAGGGCCGGCAGAGACGTCCTTCGCCCAATAGGAAGGGCCCGACGAATGTCGGGCCCTTGCAGCCTGCTCACTCACCGCAGCACGGCAACCGCGGCGAGGGCCAAGACGCAGTCCTTCAGTGCAGCCTGCGGCGCGAAATGCCCAACCCAAACAGCGCCAACCCAACCAGCGCCAACGTGGCGGGCTCGGGGATGTCAACCTTGTTGGCTGTCTCCACCAGCCAGAAGGGGTTGTTGCCACTGTTGTCGGTTACCGCGAAGGTGAACGAAACCGTCCCCCCCGCCAGGACCGTCCCGCCGGAGAAGTTCAGGTAGTCGCGCAGCACGTCCTGCCGCGTGTAGGTCGAGAACATGTCCGAAAAGAAGACCAGACCGCCCCCGTCGGCAAAGCTCAGGCCGTCACCCTGGCTGGACGGGACGTCGAGCACCGACTGCAGTTCGAGCTCGAACGAGGTCCAGTCCGCGCTGGTGTTGTTCGTCACCGTCTTGGTGATCCACTTGCCGCGCGCGTGGCCCGTGCCCGTGGTGTTGCTGGTGCCCAGCGGGTCGCTGTTGCCGCCAGTGAACTGGAGGTGGCCGTGGGCGCCGGTATTCATCGTCTCGTTGATCGTCCAGGCGTTCGCCAGCGTGCCCGCCGTGGTCGTGTCGAAGCTGTTGAGGGTGATGTCGCCGTCTTGCACCGAGATCACGGAGGCCGCCTGTGCGCCGCCTGCGGCCAGCGCCAGAAAACCTAACGCACCGAGCATGTGAGACATCAATTTCATATTCATTACCCGTCCTCCTGACAGTCGATGTGCGGCGTCGTTACCGCTCAGGTTGTCGCGCAATGTGCGCTAACTCGATACATGCTTGATTCGTGCCTGTACGCGTTTTCATTTGCGCAGCAATTACTTGCGAGATGCGGCGAAGCGGCAGACGCGCTGCATGTCAATATCTTCGACACCATCGTGTCGTCAAGCCCCGGCGCGGGCGCTCGAGCGGCGCCGGCACCAAACGTCGACAGCCTGACGAGATGGCTTCACATCGCACTGTGAATTTGGGCACGAATTACCCTGCAGCTCACGCCACACGGCTGTTCCGCAATTCACTGTTCATTTCCCGCTCCGACGTGCTTCGCCCGTGAGCCCGCCGCGCTGCCTACCGCGCCGGGCGCGACCTCTTTCCGGCACTGCTTCAAAGCATCACGAAGCCCTGGCCCGTCACCGGCCCGGCGCCGCTGAGCGCCGCGTGCACGGCGTCGTCGACGTTGTGCAGCCACACGAAGGTCAGCGCCAGGCGCGCGCTTTCGGGCAACTCGTGCAGGTCCTTCTGGTTGCGTGCCGGCAGCATCACGGTGGTGATGCCGGCACGCTGCGCCGCCAGCAGCTTGTCCTTGATGCCGCCCACCGGCAGCACCAGGCCGCGCAGGCTGATCTCGCCCGTCATCGCCACCTCGGGGCGCACGGCGCGGTGACTGAACAGCGAGGCCAGCGCCATGAACATGGCGACACCGGCGCTGGGCCCGTCCTTGGGGATGGCGCCCGCGGGCACGTGCAGGTGCACGTCGACGGCCTCGAAGGCCGCCGACGGGATGCCCAGCATCGGCGCGCGCGACTTCAGCAGCGTCAGCGCGGCCTGCGCGCTTTCCTTCATCACGTCGCCCAGCTGCCCGGTGAGGATGAGCTTGCCGTTGCCGGCGATGCGCGTGCCCTCGATGAACAGGATGTCGCCGCCGGTGGGTGTCCAGGCCAGCCCCGTGGCCACGCCCGGCAGGCTGCTGCGCAGCGCCACCTCGGGCTCGTAGCGCGCCGGCCCGAGGATCTTCTCGATCTCGTCGGCCGACACCTCCACCGGCCCGGCGGCGCCCTCGGCCACGCGCATCGCGGCGTGGCGCATGACACGGCCGATCTCGCGCTCGAGCTGGCGCACGCCGGCCTCGCGCGTGTACGACACGGCCAACCGCTGCAGCGCCTCGGGCGCCAGCACGCACTGCGCCTCGCCCAGCCCGCAGGCCTCGCGCTGGCGGCGCAGCAGGTACTGCTGCGCGATCTGCAGCTTCTCCTCGAGCGTGTAGCCCGACAGCTCGATGACCTCCATGCGGTCGCGCACCGGCGGCGGCACGTTCTCGATGACGTTGGCCGTGGCGATGAAGACGACGCGGCTGAGGTCGAAGGGCAGGCCCAGGTAGTTGTCGCGGAAGGTCGCGTTCTGCTCCGGGTCCAGCACCTCCAGCAGCGCCGCGTAGGGGTCGCCATGGGCGCCGGCCGAGAGCTTGTCGACCTCGTCGAGCATCATCACGCAGTGCCGGGCGCCGGCCTTGCGCAGGCCCTGCACGATGTTGCCCGGCAGCGCGCCGACGTAGGTGCGGCGGTGGCCGCGCAGCTCGGCCTCGTCATGCACGCCGCCCAGCGACACGCGCACGAAGGGCCGGCCCAGCGCACGCGCGATGCTTTGGCCCAGCGAGGTCTTGCCCACGCCCGGCGGGCCGACGAAACACAGGATGGGCGCGCGGCCCTGCGGGTTGAGCTTGAGCACCGCCAGGTACTCGACGATGCGGCGCTTGACCTGCGCCAGGCCGTGGTGGTCGGCCTCGAGCACGCGGCGCGCGGCGTCGAGGTCGATGGGCGTGTCGGGCGGCGCGGCCCAGGGCAGCTCGGTCAGCCACTCGAGGTAGGTGCGCAGCATCGAGGCCTCGCCGGTCGAGTCGCCCATGCGCTTGAGCCGCCCCAGCTCCTTGCGGGCGTGGGTCTCTACGTCTTCGGGCATCGCGGCCTTGGCGATCAGCTCTTCGAGGTGGGCGAGGTCTTGGCTGTCGCCGTCTTCGCCCAGCTCGTGCTGGATGGTGCGCAGCTGCTCGCGCAGCAGCGCCTTGCGCTGGCGGTCGTCGAGCTGCTCGCGCGTGCGTTCGCCGATCTCCTGCGACAGCCGCAGCACGGCGATGCGCCGCGTCAGCAGCGCCAGCACCTTGTCCAGCCGCTCCTCGACGATCTCGGTCTCCAGCAGCGCCTGCTTCTCGGCCAGTTCGGCGTCGACCAGGCTGGCCACGATGTCGGCCAGGTGGCCGGGCGCACGAGTGGCCTGCAGCGCATGGCCCACCTCGGCGGGCACGCCGGGCAGCAGCGACAGGATCTCCACCGCGCGCGCCTGTAGCTGCAGCGCCAGCGCCTCGGCACGCGTCGAGGCGGTCTCGGGCTCGACGATGCGTCGCACGCGCGCGGCAAGGAAGGGGTGGCCCGGCACCAGCGCCTCGATGCGAAAGCGCTGCAGGCCGTGGCACACGGCATGCTGGACGGTGCCGCTGCCCTCGCCGTGCTGCACCACCTTGGCCAGCGTGCCCATGTCGCAGAGGTCTGCGCGCCCCGGCTCGTCGACGGCGGCGTCCTTTTGCAGCACGATGCCCAGCGGTGCCTTGCTCGCCAGCGCCTGCTGCAGCGCGGCCAGCGAGGCCGGCCGCCCGACGCCGATGGGCATCAGCACGTGCGGGAACAGCACCAGGTTGCGCATCGGCACGAGGGCGACCACGTCGTCCGGCAATTCGATCGTCTGAAGCTCGTTCATCGGCGTCACCACGCACGGGCGCCGCACCTGCGGCTGCGGTCAGTCTGCGGCGCGCCCGCCGGGCAGCGCGTGAGCACGCTCAATGCCGCGCTCTCGCCGGCAGCGGTGGCGGCCAGCGCGGTGCGGCCGTGGTTCAGAACGGCGCGGCGGCCTCCTCGAGCGGGCGCACCGGCATGCGCAGCGTGATGCGTTCGCCGCCGCCGCGCGTGGGCTCGACCTCGAGCGAGCAGCCCATCAGGTGCGCGGTTTCGCGCAGCGGGGTCCAGCGCCCGGGCAGGGGCGACACTTGCGGCTGGGGCGCCTGGCGCTCCAGCTGGCCCTGCAGCGAGAGTGCGCGCTGGCCCTGGTCTTCGCGCAACTCGACGACCAGGCCGCTGAGGCCGGCCTGGTCGGCCAGCACCGGCAGGCTGGCCTGCAGCAGGCGGTACAGCGTGAGCGCGGCATGGTCGCCGGGCGGCGGGTCGGGGGCGGCCAGGTGCAGCGTCAGCTGCAGCCCGTACTGGCGCGCCGAGCGCCGGGCCAGCGCCTCGACGGCGGCCGAGAGCCCCAGGTCGTCGAGCATCAGCGGGCGCAGCTCGCCGGCCATGCGCCGCACCGAGGCCACCGCGTCGTCCAGCGCCTCGACCATGGCGGCGATGTCGGCGTCGGCCGGGTGGCCCTCTGCCGCGAGGTTCATCTTCAGCAGGCTCAGGCGCTGGCCGAGGTCGTCGTGCAGTTCGCGTGCCAGACGGCGGCGCTCGGCCTCCTGGGCCGTCATCACCTGCAGCGCGGCGCGGCGGTCGGCGTCGGCTTGGCGGCGCCGCGTGACGTCGGTGAGCGTGACGCGCAGGTTGGGCGGCTGGTCGGTGCGCGCCACCAGCAGGCAGTCGAGCTGGCCGTTGAAGGCCTCGCCGTCGGGGCGCTTGAAGGCGAGCTCGATGCGCCAGGGCGTGGCCTGCGTCATCGTCTCCTTGCGGCGCAGGTGCCAGCAGTCGGCGTCGGGCGTGGCCATGAAGGCCGCCAAGGGACGCTGCTGAAGGCTGCGCACGGGCTGCGCCAGCAACTCGGCCGCCGTGAGGTTGGCCTCGAGGATGCGGCCACGTGCATCGAGCGTGAGGTAGCCCACCGGCGCGTGGTCGTAGAGATCGCGGTAGCGGTCGCGCGCGGCGGCGAGTTCGAGCTGGGTGCGCCGCAGTTCGCGGTTCTGCATCTCCAGCTCCTGCTGATGCACCTGCAACTCGTGCAGCAGGTGGTCGGCGTCCGGTGCCGAGGCGCCGCCGGGCAGGCCATCACAGGGTCGGGCCGCATCAGAGAGTTTGTTACCCATCCTCGCCCCATCTCGTCTCCGCGGCGGCGAGTGTTTCCGTCGCGTGCGCATCCTATGCCGCAGCGGCCCGGGCGGCATCGCGCTCGCGCAGCCCGGCTTGACTGTGCTCAACGGCGCCGCAGCGGGGGCCGCAGGAATCGCCTCGTCCGGTCTCCCGCGGGCGTTCGGATTCGTCCTATACGGACTCGGAAACGTCTGCACGCTGGTTGAGCTTGCGCTGACAGCCCACAGCAGCGCGTGCCGACTCCACAAACGGGGCCGGGGCTGAGAAGCTCTCCACACCAGTGCAGGCCATGCGCTGCTGCCCCCTCGGGGTCCCGCGTTGCAGATGTGAGGAGATCTCCGTGAACCTTCAGCCCACCGCCGACCAGGACTTGCCGGCCCGGCCGCTCATGGCGCCCGCGAATCCGAAAGCCGCCACGGCCGATGCCGCCAGCGGCGCACTGGCCGAAGTCGTGCGCCTGATGGGCCTGGCGCCCTGCGAAGGCGCCCCAGGGTTGAATGCCACGCGCATCCCGCTGCGCCGCCTGCGCGAGGGCGCCACGCTGGTCTTCGAGGGCAGCCGAGGCCACGCGCTCTATGTGCTGCGCTGCGGCAGCGCCAAGAGCGTGAAGACCCAGGAAGACGGCTACGAGCAGGTGCTGGCCTTCCACCACGCCGGCGACGTGCTGGGCTTCGAGGCCTTTCACGGCGGCACGCATGCCGCCAGCGTGGTCGCGCTGGAGGACTCCAGCGTCTTCATGCTGCCCGCCGACGAGCTGCCGCACCTGCGGCGCGTGTGCCCGGTGTTCACCGATGCGCTGGAGCTGGCGCTGAGCCGGCAGCTGCTCAATGCCGCCGCCGCGGCCGGCCTGATGGCGGCGGTGGCGTCCGAGGCGAGGCTGGCGCGCTTCGTGCTGTGGTGGTCCGAGCGCATGAGCCACATCGGCCGCTCGCCGCGCCGCCTGCACCTGCGCATGGGCCGCCGCGACATCGCCAGCTTCCTGGGCGTGGCCCATGCCACCGTGAGCCGTTCGTTCACGGCGCTGGCCAACGCAGGGTGCCTGAGCGTGGACAACCGCGACGTCGAGATCCTCGACCTCGAGGCCCTGCACGTGCGGGCGCGCAACACGCGCGGCCCCGGTTTCGACGCCGAGACGCATCACCACGACACGACAGCGGCCCACGCCGTGCCGGCGCAGGCCTGGTCGGCGTGCGTTTGACGGTGTCGGGGCGCCGCCAGGCGCCGGCAGGAGGCGCGCCCAAGGGCCGGCAGTCGCCCGTCTGGCGCGCCCGGGGTGGCAGTTGACGGCAGTCAACTGCGCGCAAGGCTTTGGCGCCATGATCAGGGCCTGTCCTGCGCGACAGTGTCGCGTGCCCCGGCCGCCCTGGCCGATAGGGCAGCGAAGGGGGTTCTCGTCGCATGATTCCACCCAACGGTCTGCATCAGGCTGATGAGCCGGTCGAAACCGGCCGCGTCGAACCGCTGGCCGGGGGTGAGCCGCTGAGCCGCCTGCAAGCGGTGATCGACCTGCTGCCCACGGCGATCTGGATTGCCGAGGGGGACCACATCCGCTATGCCAACGCGGCTGCGGCGCGACTGCTGAACGTGGCGTCCGGGCAGGCCATTGCGGGCAGTTCGGTGCGTTCGATGATCAACAGCGCCGCACACGCGGGCTTGAAGCACCAGATCGATGCCGTGCTGGCGCAGCCCGGCGCGCTGGGTACGTTGCGCGCCACGCTGCGCCGGCCCGACCTGGAGACCTGCGACGTCGAGATCGCGCTCACCGCGCTGCCCGACCACGGCCGGACGACGGTGCAGATGGTGATCCACGACGTCACGCGGCGCCAGCGCGAACTGCAGGAACTGCAGGCCTCGCGGCAGGCGCTGCGGCGCCTGTCGGCGCGCATCGTCGAAGAGCGCGAGGCCGAACGCCGGCGCATCGCGCGCGAGCTGCACGATGAGCTCGGGCAGGGCCTGAGCGCACTCAAGCTCGAGCTGGCCTCGTGCGACGGCAACATGCCGGCCTCACGCCAGCATGAACACCGGCTCGGCATGATGAAGCGCCTGGACGAAATCATGTCGGCGGTGCGACGCATCGCCATCGACCTGCGCCCGCAGATGCTCGACGACCTCGGCCTCGGCGCCGCCGTCGAGTGGCTGGTGCAGGACTTCGCGCGCAACACCGGGCTGCGCTGCACGATGCAGCTCGAGGACGTCGGTGCGCTCGACGACCGCGCCGGCATCGCGCTCTACCGCATGGTGCAGGAGGCGCTGACCAACGTGCTGCGCCACGCCCGGGCCAGCGAGGTGCACGTCGACCTGCGCCTGGTCGACGGGCAGGCGCGGCTCAGCGTGCGCGACAACGGTGTCGGCGTCATCGACGGCCTGGCGCCGCGCGAGAGCCAGTTCGGGCTGCTCGGCATGCGCGAGCGCGCCGACATGCTGGGCGGCGACTTCCAGTTCGAGGCCGTGCCGGGCGGCGGCACCTGCGTTTGCATGCAGCTGCCGCTCGAGCCGCGGCCCGTTGGCAAACGGCCATGAACGTCGTCGCCGCCGGTGCGGCCTTGAGGCTGCTCATCGTCGACGACCACGCCATCGTGCGCGAGGGACTCAAGCGCGTGCTCGAGGGCACGGCCGAAGACTGGAGCGTGGCCGAGGCGCAGGGCGGCTTCGAGGCGCTGGCGCTGCTGCGGCGCGAGCACTTCGACCTCGCCATCATCGACCTCTCGATGCCCGACATGAACGGCCTGGAACTGCTGCGCCGCGTGCGCAGCGAGTTCCCGCAGCTGGTGGTGTTGATCCTCAGCATGCACGCCGAGGAGCAGTACGCGGTGCGCGCCTTCAAGGCCGGCGCCAACGGCTACGTCACCAAGGACAGCGCGGCGCGCGAGCTTGCCGCCGCGGTGCGCAAGGTGGCCGGCGGCGGCGCCTACGTCAGTCGCGTGCTGGCCGAGAGCATGGTGCTGCACCTGAGCGGCGCGCGCGAGCCGCCGGGCCACGCGCAGCTCAGCGACCGCGAGCTCGAGGTGCTGCGGCGGCTGGTGGCCGGCGAACGGCCGACCGCCATCGCGCGCGCGCTGCACCTGTCGGTGAAGACCGTCAGCACGCACAAGAGCCGCATTCAGGCCAAGCTGCGGCTGCCGACGACGGCGGCGCTGATCCGTTATGGCGTCGAGCAGGGGCTGGGTGGCGACGAGAGCGCGCCCGTGCCGCTGCCATCACGCTGACGCTGACGCCGCGTTGCGGCCACTCAACGCCCGGCCCGGCTTCGACCGCAGACTCCGTCGCATGGACCAGAAGGCAGACCCCGGGTTGTTGCGGCGCCGGCGTGTCGGCGGTGCCGCGCCGACGGCGGCCAGTGGGTCGCGGCAGGGGCCGGTGCAGCAAGCGCTGGAGCGCCGGCTGCAGGGCCTGCCCGTGCCGATGCTGCTGCGCTGGCCGGGCGGGCAGGCCGGGCCGCCGCAGGCCGGGCTGTGCGTCACGCTGCACCGCCGCCGCCAGTTGCTGACGCTGCTGCGAGGCCACATCGGCGACCTGGCCGACGCCCATGTGCGCGGCGAACTTGACATCGACGGCAGCATGCGCGAGACCATGGCCGTGGCCGGTGCGCTGGCGCGTGACCCCGTGCCCCGCGGCGCACTGTGGCCCTGGTGGCGCGTGCTGTCGGCCCTGCGCTCGCGCTGGCAGCACCGGCCCTGGCGCGACGCGGTGCAGGTGCGCGCCCATTACGACCTGTCGGACGACTTCTTCGCGCTCTGGCTCGACCCGCGGCGCGTCTACTCCTGCGCCTATTACGCCGAGCCCGAGCTGACGCTGGCGCAGGCGCAGGAAGCCAAGCTCGACCTCATCTGTCGCAAGCTGCAGCTGGCGCCGGGCCAGCGCTTCCTCGACATCGGCGCCGGCTGGGGCGCGCTGCTGCTGTGGGCGGCGCAGCACTATGGCGTGCGGGCCACGGGCATCACGCTGTCGCGGCACCAACATGCCCATGTCAGCCGCCTCATCACGGCGGCCGGCCTCGGCGGCCGGGTGAACGTGCAGCTGCTGGACTACCGCCGGCTGCCCGGCCAGGCGCAGTTCGACCGCATCGCCTCGGTGGGCATGTTCGAGCATGTCGGGCGCGCCAACCTGGACAACTACTTCGCCACGCTGCAGCGGCTGCTGCGGCCGGGGGGCCTGTTGCTCAACCACGGCATCGCCGCGGGCGGGCTGGACTACGACGGCCTGGGCGCCGGCCTGGGGCGCTTCATCGACCGCCATATCTTCCCGGGGGGCGAACTGGTGCACGTGGCGCAGGCCGTGCAGGCACTGGCGCGCGGCGGCCTGGAGCTGCTGGACGCCGAGAACCTGCGGCCGCACTACGCGCGCACGCTGTGGGCCTGGTCTGACCGGCTCGAGGTGCAGCTCGGCACGGCGCGGGCGCTGACCGGCGAAGCCGCCCTGCGCGCCTACCGGCTGTACCTGGCGGGCTCGGCGCTGTGTTTCGAACGCGGCTGGCTCAGCCTGTACCAGTTGCTGGCCACGCGCAGCGACGCCGTGGCCAGCCCGCCCGGCTGGCCCACGCGATCGGACTACCCGTTCACGCGCCGGCACATGCCGGGCTGATGCGCGCCAGCGCCTCGTGGCGCAGTCGCCGCGCGGCCTCGGCATCG
>PNKD01000030.1 GCA_013822265.1 Leptothrix sp. (in: b-proteobacteria) | reverse complement strand
CTGTGTAGGCGTCAAAACACTCTCGATGGCCGGCGAGTGACATGTCGCCTGAGCGCGAGTAGTACTGCCTGACCCAAGACAGGAGGAACGCAATTCTTTCGTCCTGTTCCGCCTTGGAGGCGTACTTGTGCGGCTCCCAGGGGCGTGACGCGCAGTTGGCGGCGCACTGCGCTTCACCCGGATTCAGGAACAGAAGAAGTGCGCCGCTATCAAGCGTGGCGCGACCCGTGATTGCAGAGGCGGCGCTGGTGCTTGTGGGCATGACGCTCGATGCACGACCGGGGCTGGCGAGTGATGCGCCTGTTGCCAACTTGGTCGAAGTTGCGCCCGCCGACGTCATGGCGGTTGGCCCGTTATCCCTTGAACTGCGGCAACTGCCGGCAAACGCCGCGTCAGCGCACCGACCGCCTGTGCTGCTCGCTCTTGACGGCCTTCAAGGCGCGTGGGCGGCGGTGGCCGCGAGCAGGGGGGCCATGAAGGGCGGCAGGCGCGTGAGGGACTCCACTTCAGGCCGTGGGCAGCTTGTAGCCGCGGAACTGGTCGCGCAGCCTGTTCTTCTGCATCTTGCCGGTGGCGCCCAGCGGGATGGCGTCGACGAAGACGACATCGTCGGGCGTCCACCACTTGGCGATCTTGCCGTCGAAGAAGGCCAGCAGTTCTTCCTTCGTGACCTCGGCGCCGGGCTTCTTCATCACCACCAGCAACGGGCGCTCGTCCCACTTCGGGTGGTGGGCGGCGATGCAGGCGGCCATCGCCACCGCGGGGTGGGCCATGGCGATGTTCTCGAGATCGATGCTGCCTATCCACTCGCCGCCGCTCTTGATGACGTCCTTGCTGCGGTCGGTGATGATCATGTAGCCCTCGGGGCTGATCTTGGCCACGTCGCCGGTGGGGAACCAGCCGTCCTGCAGCGGGTCGCCGCCCTCGTCCCGGAAGTAGCGGCTGATGACCCACGGCCCGCGCACCAGCAGGTCGCCCGAGGCCTGGCCGTCCCAGGGCAGCTCGCGGCCGTCCTCGCCGACGATCTTCATGTCGACGCCGTAGACGGCGCGGCCCTGCGTGGACATCACCGCCAGGCGCCGCTCGGGCGACTGGTCGACGTGCTGGGCCTTGAAGGCGGCGGCCGTGCCTATGGGGCTCATCTCGGTCATGCCCCAGGCGTGGATGACGCGCACGCCGTAGTCGTCGAGGAACTTGCTGATCATCGCCGGCGGGCAGGCGCTGCCGCCGATGGCGCTGCGCCGCATGGTGCTGAACTTCAGCTTGTTGGCGTCGACGTAGGCCAGCAGGCCCTGCCACACCGTGGGCACGCCGGCCGAGACGGTGACGCCTTCGCTCTCGAACAATTCGTACAGCGACTTGCCGTCCAGTCCCGCGCCGGGCAGCACGAGCTTGGCACCCGTCATCGGCGCCAGGTAGACGATGCCCCAGCTGTTGACGTGGAACATCGGCACCACCGGCAGCACGCAGTCGGCGGCGCCCACGTCCAGGCAGTCGGGCAGCGCCGCGGCGAAGGTGTGCAGCAGGGTGCTGCGGTGGCTGTACAGCACGCCCTTGGGGTTGCCCGTGGTGCCGCTGGTGTAGCACAGCGAGCTGGCGGTGTTCTCGTCGAAGCTGGGCCAGGCGTAACGGCCGTCCTGTGCGGCAACGAGCTCTTCGTAGCACAGCAGCCCGGGCACCTTGGCGGCGTCGGCGGGCAGGTGCTCGCGGCCGCACATCGCCACCCAATGTTTCACCGTCTTCGTGCGCCCGGCCACGGCCTGGATCAGCGGCCAGAAGGTCATGTCGAAGAACATCACCTGGTCTTCGGCGTGATCGGCGATGTAGACGATCTGGTCGGGGTGCAGGCGCGGGTTGACGGTGTGCATCACCGCGCCCGAGCCGCTGATGCCGAAGTACAGCTCCATGTGGCGGTAGCCGTTCCAGGCCAGCGTGGCCACGCGCTCGCCATCGCGCACCCCCAGTGCGCCCAGGGCCTGCGCCACCTGGCGCGCGCGCTGCGCGATCTGGCCGTAGGTGGTGCGGTGGATGTCGCCTTCGACGCGGCGCGAGACGACTTCGCGCTCGCCATGGTGGCGCTCGGCGTGCACGATGAGCGATGAGATCAGCAGCGGCTGCTGCATCATCTGGCCGTACATGGGGCTGTCTCCTGTCTTTTTGGCTCTGGCCCCGCGGGGGGCTGGCGGATTCTGCGGCAATCGAGCCGCGGGCGGTGCTGCGGCCGGCGCCGCCGCGGGCTTCACGGCGCGGGCCGGGGCGCGGCGCCGCTCTCCTCGAACCAGCGCCGGATCAGCGCACGCTCGTCGGCGCTGATCTGCGTCGCGTCGTTCAGCGGCATCAGCTTGAGCACCACCGCCTGCTGGTAGACGGCCAGCGCGTGCCGCTGCAGCAGCTCGGGCGTGTGCAGCGCGACGTTTTTCTGCTGCACCTGGGCGTTGTGGCACATCACGCAGCGCGCCTCGACGACGGCCTGCACCTGCGCCAGCGTCACCGGCGGCGCACCCGCGGCCACGGGCCGCGCGGATGGCGGCGCAGGTGGCGGCGCCAGCCACACGGCCAGCCCCAGCAGCAGCACGGTGCCGCCGGCCGCGTACTCCCAAGGCACACGCCGGCCCTGCACCAACGCCTTGTGGCGCGCCACGAAGCTGTGGCGTATGAGCGCGCCGGCCGCCATCAGCAGCACCAGCACGGCCCAGTTGTGCCTGCCCTGCGTGAGCCAGCCGTAGTGGTTGCCGAGCATGGCCACCAGCACCGGCAGCGTGAAGTAGGTGTTGTGCACGCTGCGCTGCTTGGCGCGCTGGCCGTGGAGGGCGTCTACGGGCTCGCCGGCCTTCATCTGCGCGATGACCTTGCGCTGGCCCGGGATGATCCAGACCAGCACGTTGGCGCTCATCGCCGTGGCCATCATCGCGCCCACCAGCAGGAAGGCGGCGCGGCCGGCGAACAGCTGGCAGCTGAGCCACGCCGCACCGACCACGCAGCCGAAGACGAGCACGCCGACGAGGGCGTCGCCACCGACCGCGCCCCGCGTTTCGCCCACCCAGCGGCAGATCAGGTCGTAGGCGAACCAGAACAGCACGAGCAAGGCCAGCGCGGCCGCGACCGCGGCGCCGGGCGACCAGACGTGCACGCTGCGGTCGACGAGAAAGCTGCCGGCGTTGACGAGGTAGGTCACCGAGAACAGCGCGAAGCCGGTGAGCCAGGTGGCGTAGCTCTCCCAGTAGAACCAGTGCAGGTGCCCGGGCAGGGTCTTGGGCGCCACCGGGTACTTCTGCGGGTTGTAGAAGCCGCCGCCATGCACGGCCCACAACTCGCCGCCCACGCCTTGCTCCTTCAATCGCGGGTCGGCCGGCGGCACCAGGTTGTTGTCGAGGAAGACGAAGTAGAACGAGGCGCCTATCCACGCGATGGCCACGACGACGTGGGCCCAGCGCAGCAGCAGGCTGGCCCAGTCGAGCAGGTAGGTGTCCATGTCAGCGGCTGCCGAGGGTGGGCATCAAGTGAACGACGCGGAACCGGCGCCGCCGGCGCCGCTGACGTTGCCCCCTCGAGGGGGAGCGGTGAAGCTGCTTCGGGGGTGGGTGATTCATGATCCGCGGTAGGTGCTGTAGGACCACGGGCTGACGAGCAGCGGCACGTGGTAGTGGCCGGCGGCGTCGGCGATGCCGAAGTCCAGATGCACGACGTCGATGAACGGCGGCTCGGGCAGCAGCACGCCGCGTGCACGGAAGTAGGATGCGACCTCGAAGCTCAGCCGGTAGCGGCCCACCGCCATGGCGGCGGCGTCGAGCAGTGGGGCGTCGGCGCGGCCGTCGGCGTTGAGCAACAGCGACTTCAGTACCGCCGCACCGGCCACGTCCAGCCGCAACAGGGTCACGGCCATGCCGGCGGCGGGGGCGCCGTGGGCGGTGTCGAGGACATGCGTGCTGAGGTGGCCCATGGTTTTCCGTGCGCTGATGAGGGATGCAACCCGGGCCGAGCGCCCGCCGGGCTATTCTCGGCCACTACGCAAGAACGCTGCCAACGCCATGCAAGTTCTGCCCTACCCCCGAGACCTGCGCGGCCACGGCGCCCGGCCGCCGCACGCCCGCTGGCCCGGCGGTGCGCGCATCGCCGTGCAGTTCGTGCTGAACTACGAGGAGGGCGGCGAGAACAACCCGCTGCATGGCGACGCCACGAGCGAGACCTTCCTGTCCGAGCTCGTCGCGGCGCAGGCCTACGAGAACCGGCACATGACGATGGAGTCGATGTACGAGTACGGCTCGCGCGCCGGCGTGTGGCGCATCCTGCGCGAGTTCGACGCGCGCGGCCTGCCGCTGACCGTCTTCGGCGTCGTCTCGGCGCTGCAGCGCTACCCCGAGCTGGTGCAGGCCTTCCTGGCGCGTGGCGACGAGATCGCCAACCACGGCCTGCGCTGGATCCACCACCAGCACATGCCCGAGGCCACCGAGCGCCAGCACATCGCGAAGGCCACCGAACTGATGCGTGAGCTGACCGGCGGCAGCGAGCCCAGCGGCTGGTACACCGGCCGCGACAGCCCCCACACGCGGCGCCTCGTGGCCGAGCAGGGTGGCTACGCCTATGACAGCGACTACTACGGCGACGACCTGCCGTTCTGGCTGCAGGTGCAGACGGCCGACGGCGCCCCCGGTGCCGAGGGTGCCGGCCCGGTGCGCGTGCCGCACCTGGTGGTGCCGTATGCGCTGGACACCAACGACATGCGCTTCGTGCAGGCCCAGGGCTTCAACACCGGCGAGCACTTCTTCACCTACCTTCGCGACGCCTTCGACGCGCTCTACGCCGAGGGCGACCCGCAGGGCCTGGACCGGCCCAAGATGATGAGCATAGGCATGCATTGCCGGCTGCTCGGCAAGCCCGGGCGCATAGGCGCGCTGCAGCGCTTCCTCGACCACGTGCAGGCGCACGAGCGGGTGTGGATATGCCGGCGCATCGACATCGCGCGCCACTGGCAGGCAACGCACCCCTTCGACCCCGCCACGGCCTTCGCCTGGCGAAGCTGAGCGGCCCCTTGCAGCAGTCCACATGCTGACCCTCGAACGGATCAACGCGGCCCCGCCGGCCGAGTTCGTCGCGCTGCTGCAGGGCACCTACGAGCACTCGCCCTGGGTGGCCGAAGCTGCGGCAGCGAAGCGGCCGTTCGCCACGCTCGCGGCGCTCAAGCACGCGCTGGCCGCCGGCGTGCGCGCGGCCGGGCGCGAGCGCCAGCTGGCGCTGATCTGCGCCCACCCCGAGCTGGCGGGCAAGGCCGCGGTGGCCAGGCAGCTCACCGCCGAGAGCACACACGAGCAGGCCAGCGCCGGCCTGGCCGCCTGCACGCCGGCGCAGTTCGAGCGCCTCCAGCAACTCAACGCCGACTACAAGCGCCGGTTCGGCTGGCCCTTCATCCTGGCCGTGCGCGGCCCGCGAGGCGGCGGGCTGACGCGCGAGCAGATCATCGCCACCTTCGAGCGCCGGCTGGCCGGCCACGCCGACTTCGAGTTCGCCGAGTCGCTGCGCCAGATCCACCGCATCGCCGAGTTGCGTCTGGCCGAGCGCTTCGGCGCCACGCCGCTGCGCGGCCAGCAGGTCTGGGACCAGGCCGAGGCCCTGGCGCGGCACAGCGACCCCGGCTTCAAGGACGCCGGGCAGCTCACGGTGACCTACCTCACCGAAGCCCACCAGGCCGTCGCGGCGCAGCTGCAGCAATGGATGCAGGAAGCCGGCTTCGACGCGGTGCGGCGCGACGCCGTCGGCAACGTCGTCGGCGTCTACCACGGCAGCGACGCCGCGGCGCGGCGCCTGCTCACCGGCAGCCACTACGACACCGTGCGCAACGCCGGCAAGTACGACGGCCGGCTGGGCATCCTGGTGCCCATGGCCGCCGTGGCCGAGCTGCACGCGGCCGGGCGCCGCCTGCCCTTCGGCATCGAGGTCGTGGCCTTTGCCGAAGAGGAGGGCCAGCGCTACCGGGCCACCTTCCTGGGCAGCAGCGCACTGAGCGGCGACTTCGACCCCGCCTGGCTGGCCCAGGTCGACGCCGACGGCGTGAGCATGCAGGCCGCGATGCAGGCCGCCGGCCTGCCCGGCACGCTGGCCGCCATCGCGGCCGAGCGGCGCGATGCGGCGTGTTACCTCGGCTTCGTCGAGGTGCACATCGAGCAGGGCCCGGTGCTCGACGAGATCGACCTGCCGCTGGGCGTGGTGACCTCGATCAACGGCCACCGGCGCTTCCTGGGCCGCGTCACCGGCCAGGCCAGCCACGCCGGCACCACGCCGATGGGGCGCCGCCGCGACGCCGCCTGCGCCGTGGCCGAGCTGATGCTTTTCGTCGAGCAGCGTGCCGCAGCCGTGCCCGACATCGTGGGCACGGTGGGCCTGCTGCAGGTGCCGGGCGGGTCGATCAACGTCGTGCCCGGGGCTTGCGAGTTCAGCCTCGACCTGCGCGCCACCACCGACGCCGCGCGCGACGCGCTGTGCGCCGACGTGCGCGACGAACTGCAGCGCATCTGCGGCGAGCGCGGGCTGTCGGTGACGCTCACGCAGACGCTGGCGGCCGGCGCCGCGCCCAGTGCGCCGGCCTGGCAGGCGCGCTGGGAGGCCGCGGTGGCCGCGCTCGGCCTGCCGGTGTTCCGCCTGCCCAGCGGCGCCGGGCACGACGCGATGACGCTGCACCAGGTGATGCCGCAGGCCATGCTCTTCGTGCGCGGCGGCAACGCGGGCATCAGCCACAACCCGCTCGAGACCATCACCGCCGACGACGCCGAGCTCTGCGTCGCGGCCTTCATGAACCTGCTGCAGGGGCTGGCCAGCGAATGAACCACCACGAGCAGCTCGACGCGTGGGTCGACGCGCACTTCGACGAGGAAGTGCGCTTCCTGCAGGCCCTGGTGCAGGTGCCCACCGACACGCCGCCCGGCGACAACGCGCCGCACGCCGAGCGCAGCGCCGAGCTGCTGGCGGCGATGGGCCTGGCGGCCGAGAGGCACCCGGTGCCGGCCGACGCGGTGCGGGCCGCCGGGCTGCAGTCGATCACCAACCTCGTCGTGCGCCGGCGCTTCGGCGCGGGCGGTCCGGTGGTGGCGCTCAACGCCCACGGCGACGTCGTGCCGCCCGGTGATGGCTGGACCCATGGGCCCTACAGCGGCGAGGTGATCGACGGCCGGCTCTATGGCCGCGCGTCGGCCGTGAGCAAGAGCGACTTCGCGAGCTACACCTTCGCGCTGCGGGCGCTCGAGTCGCTGGGCGTTCCGCCCGCACCCGGGGTGCAGCCGCTGGCACGGCTGCGTGGCGCCGTCGAACTGCACTTCACCTACGACGAGGAGTTCGGCGGCGAGCTCGGCCCGGGCTGGCTGCTCGAGCACGGCCTGACGAAACCCGACCTGCTGATCGCCGCCGGCTTCAGCCACCAGGTGGTCACTGCGCACAACGGCTGCCTGCAGCTCGAGGTGACGCTGCACGGCCTGGCCTCGCACGCCGCCTACCCCGAGACCGGCGTGGACGCGCTGCAGGCCGCCAACCGCCTGCTCACCGCGCTGTACGAGCACAACGGCCTGCTGCGCACGCGCAGCTCGGCGGTGGCCGGCATCACCCACCCCTACCTCAACGTCGGCCGCATCGAGGGCGGCAGCAACACCAACGTCGTGCCGGGCAAGGTGGTGCTCAAGCTCGACCGCCGCATGATCCCGGAGGAAGACCCGGCGGCCGTGGAGGCCGAGGTGCGGGCGTTGATCGAAGGCGCCGTGGCGCCCATGCCCGGCGTGCGGCTGGAGATCAGACGCCTGCTGCTGGCCGGGCCGCTGCAGCCGCTGCCCGGCAACGCGCCCTTGGTAGCGGCGATACAGCGCCACGCGCAGGCGGTGTTCGGCGAGGCCATCCCGGTCTCGGGCACGCCGCTGTACACCGACGTGCGCCTCTACGGTGCGCATGGCGTGCCCGCGGTGATCTACGGCGCCGGCCCGCGCACCGTGCTGCAGAGCAATGCCAAGCGCGCCGACGAGCACCTGATGCTGAGCGACCTTCGCGGCGCCACCAAGGTGGTGGCGCGCACACTGTTCGATCTCTTGAACCCCTGAGAGGGTGAGAGTCATTCGTTCATGCCCGCTCATCACACCAAAAAGCACCTGCTCGTCGTTGCAAATGCTCGCCATAGCCCGAGCCATGGCTGCGCTTTGCGCCTGGATCAGGCGCCCGTTGGCGCGCTGCTCGGGCACGCCCGAAAAACCCTCACGCTCTGACCGCGCCACTTGCTGGTGCACGCCCCATGGCGGCGGCGCGCACGGAACTTGCCTCTGTCCCTTTCAGCCTATCGTCAGACCCCACCGGAGCCCGTTCGATGACCTTCTCCTCCACCTTGCCCTTGCGCCGCGCCCTGCTGCTTGCGCTGTCCACCGTCGCCGCACTGCTCGGCGCCCCGGCGGCGCAAGCCCAGACACCGCTGAAGTTCCAGCTCGACTGGCGATTCGAGGGCCCCGCGGCACTCTTCCTGGCCTCGCAGGCCAAGGGCTACTACAAGGCCGCGGGCCTGGACGTCACGATCGACGCCGGCAACGGCAGCGGTGGCACGGTCACGCGCGTGGCCAGCGGCGCCTACGACATGGGCTTCGCCGACATGGCGGCGCTGATGGAGTTCCACGCCAACAACCCCGACGCGGCGAACAAGCCGGTGGCCGTGCTGATGGTCTACAACAACACGCCCGCCGCGGTGCTGGCGCTGAAGAAGAGCGGCATCAAGTCGCCGGCCGACCTGAGTGGCAAGAAGCTCGGCGCGCCGGGCTTCGACGCCGGCCGCAAGGCCTTTCCGATCTTCGCCCAGGCCAACAAGATCAGCGGCGTGCAGTGGACGAGCATGGACCCGCCGCTGCGCGAGACCATGCTGGTGCGCGGCGACATCGACGCCATCACCGGCTTCTCCTTCACCTCTTTGCTGAACCTGGAGGCACGCGGCGTGAAGGCCGAAGACGTGCTCGTGCTGCCCTACCCGGCGCACGGCGTGAAGCTCTACGGCAACGCCATCATCGCCAGCCCCAGGCTGCTGAAGGAGAACCCGGCGGCGGTGAAGGCCTTCATCAGCGCCTTCGTCAAGGGCGCCAAGGACGTGATGGCCAGCCCCGACCCGGCGATCGACCATGTCAAGGCGCGCGACGGCATCATCAACGTGGCGCTGGAACAGCGCCGGCTGCGTCTGGCCATCGACGCGGTGGTGGCCAGCCCCGACGCGCGCGCCGAGGGTTTCGGCGTCGTCGTGCCCGGCCGGCTGGCGCTGATGGCCTCGCAGGTCAGCGATGCCTTTGCCACCAAGACCCGCGTCGACCCCGCGGCGGTCTGGACCGACGCCTACCTGCCGCCCAAGGCCGAGCTGAACATCCTGCCGCCGGCGAAGAAGTAGGCCGGGACCGGCATGGCCTTCGTCGATTTCGAGAACGTCTGGCTCGCCTACAACGACGAGCTGGCACGCGCCGGCCACTACGCCGTCGAAGACATCTCGCTGCAGGTGGAGCGCGGCGAGTTCATCGCCATCGTCGGGCCCTCGGGCTGCGGCAAGAGCACCTTCATGAAGCTCGCCACGGGCCTGAAGATGCCGAGCAAGGGGCGCATCGCCATCGGCGGCGTGCCCGTCACCGGCCCGTTGAAGATCAGCGGCATGGCGTTCCAGGCGCCGAGCCTGTTGCCCTGGCGCACCACGGTCGACAACGTGCTGCTGCCGCTGGAGATCGTCGAGCCCTACCGCTCCAGCTTCAAGGCCAGGCGCAAGGAATACGAGGCCCGTGCGCGCGGCCTGCTGCGCAGCGTGGGCCTGGCCGGCTACGAGGACAAGTTCCCGTGGCAGCTTTCGGGCGGCATGCAGCAGCGCGCCAGCATCTGCCGCGCGCTGGTGCACGAGCCGCAGATGCTGCTGCTCGACGAGCCCTTCGGCGCGCTCGACGCCTTCACGCGCGAAGAGCTGTGGTGCACGCTGCGCGACCTGCACGCGGCGCAGAAGTTCAACGTCATCCTGGTCACCCACGACCTGCGCGAGAGCGTGTTTCTGGCCGATACGGTGTACTGCATGAGCCGCAGCCCCGGCCGCTTCGTCGTGCAGCGCCACATCGACCTGCCGCGCCCGCGTGATCTCGAGGTGACCTACACGCCGCAGTTCACCGACATCGTGCACGAGCTGCGGGGGCATATCGGCGCGTCTCGTCAGAACGTCGGCAAGGCCGGCGTGGCGGTGCTGCGATGAAGGTCGGTCGCCGCCTGGAGCGCTGGTCGCCGCTGCTGCTGCTGGCGGCGGTGCTGGTGTTGTGGCAAGGCATCGTGATGGCGCTGGCCATCCCCGAGTACATCTTCCCCAGCCCGACGCAGATCGCGGCCCAGTTCCTCGAGTTCAGCGGCCCGCTGCTCGGGGCCGCGTGGAAGACCTTCTGGGTCACGATGCTGGGCTTCGGCATCGCCATCGTGGTGGGCGTGCTGCTGGGCTTCCTGATCGGCAGCAGCCGGCTCGCCTACACCGCCATCTACCCGCTGATGGTGGCCTTCAACGCCGTGCCCAAGGCGGCGGTGGTGCCCATCCTGGTGGTGTGGTTCGGCATCGGCGTCGGGCCGGGCATCCTCACCGCCTTCCTCATCAGCTTCTTTCCCATCACCGTGAACATCGCCACCGGCCTGGCGACGCTGGAGCCCGAGCTCGAAGACGTGCTGCGCGTGCTGGGCGCCAGGCGTTGGGACGTGCTCGTGAAGGTGGGGCTGCCGCGCTCGATGCCCTACTTCTACGGCAGCCTGAAGATCGCCATCACGCTGGCCTTCGTGGGCACCGTGCTGGCCGAGATGACGGCCGGCGACAGCGGCATCGGCTACCTCATCAGCTCGGCCGGCAGCCAGCAACGTGTGCCGCTGGCCTTTGCCGGGCTGGTGACGATAGGCGCCATGGCGATGGCCATGTACGAGCTGTTCAGCTGGATCGAGAAGCGCACCACCGGCTGGGCGCACCGGGGCACACAGGGCGCATGACGGCGGCGGCGGCGATCGAGACCACGCCGGCTGCCGGCTGGCGCGGCAGCCTCACGCTGGACTATCACCGCCGCGGCGCCCGCACCGTCGCGCAGGATGCGCACAGCGGCCCGCTGCGCGTGCTGCAGCCGCTGTACCCGGAGGGCGAGGGCATCTGCCACCACGTGCTGGTGCATCCGCCGGGCGGGCTGGTGGGCGGCGACGAGCTGCACATCCATGCCCGCCTGCAGGCCGGCAGCCACGCCTTGCTGACGACACCGGGCGCCACGCGCTTCTACCGCAGCGAGGGCGCGCCGGCGCTGCAGCTCACGCGGCTGCAGCTGGCCGAAGGCGCGCGGCTGGAGTGGCTGCCGCTGGAGACCATCGCCTACAGCGGCTGCCTGGCCAGCAGCCGCACCGTTGCCGAACTCGCACCCGGCGCCGAGTGGATGGGTTGGGACGCGCTGACGTTGGGCCTGGCCGCGGCCGGCCAGCCCTTCGCCGCCGGCCGCTACACGCAGCACATCGAGGTGCCGGGCGTGTGGCTGGAGCGCGGCTGCATCGCCGCGGCCGACACCGTGCTGCGTGACGGGCCGGCCGGCTGGGCCGGGCACGGCGTGGCCGCGACACTGTGGTTCGCCGCGGGCAGCACGCTCGTACCCGCACGCCGCCAGGCGCTGCTGGACGCGGCGCGCGAGGTCGTCGCGGGCCACGTGCTGGCCGCCACCACGGGCGTCACCTCGCCGCAGGGCGCGGTGCTGGTGCTGCGCCTGCTGGCGCCGCGCCTGGAGCCCGCGATGGACCTGCTGGCCGCCGTGCGCGGCGCCTGGCGGCGGGCGGCCTGGGGCCTGGCGGCCGAGCCGCCGCGCATCTGGCGCACCTGAGGCGCCGCGCTGCGGCGGGGCTGCGGCGCGGCGCCGGCTATCCTCGCGGGCATGGCCATGCTTCACTTCAGCTCATGCTGCGCGTGGCCCGCCAAGGCGGGCGCGTGGCGCCGTGGCACGGCGGGGCGCGCCTGACATGTACGCCTCGTTCTTCGGGCTGAACCGCGAGCCCTTCTCGATCGCGCCCGACCCGCACTTCCTGTTCATGAGCGAGCAGCACCGCGAGGCGCTGGCCCACCTGCTCTACGGCCTGGGAGGTGGCGGCGGCTTCGTGCTGCTGACGGGGGAGATTGGCGCCGGCAAGACCACGGTTTTCCGCTGTTTCCTGGAGCAGGTGCCGGCGCACTGCGCCGTGGCCTACGTCTTCAACCCCAAGCTCACGGCGCTGGAACTGCTGCAGACGGTGTGTGCGGAGTTCCGCATCCCGCTGCCGGCGCACACCGACAGCGTGAAGGCGCATGTCGATGCGCTGAACCTCTTCCTGCTCGCCGGGCATGCCGGTGGCCGCCAGGCCGTGCTGGTGATCGACGAGGCGCAGGCCCTCGGCGCCGAGGTGCTGGAGCAGTTGCGCCTGTTGACCAACCTGGAGACCGCCGAGCGCAAGCTGCTGCAGATCGTGCTCATCGGCCAGCCCGAACTGCGCGAGATGGTGGCGCGGCCCGAACTCGAGCAGCTCGCCCAGCGCATCACGGCGCGCTACCACCTCGGCGCGCTGCGGCTTGTCGAGACGCAGCAGTACATCCAGCACCGCCTGGCCGTGGCCGGGCCCAGCGCGCCGCTGCCCTTCAGCGCCGCGGCGCTGGCGCGCATCCACGCGCTGAGCGGCGGCGTGCCGCGGCGCATCAACCTGCTGGCCGGCCGCGCGCTGCTGGGCGCCTATGCGCAGGGCCAGGCGCGGGCCGAGAAGCGCACCGTCGAGCAGGCCGCACGCGAAGTCTTCGGGTCGCAGCCTGCCCGCTGGCCGGGCGCGCCGCGCGCGGGCATGGTGCCGGGCCTCGTGCCCGGTCTCTTGGCCCTGGTGCTGCTGCTGGGCGCTGGCTGGCTGTGGACGCTGCGCAAGCCGGCGCCGCCGCCGTTGGCGGCGGGCGGCGCCGGCATCGCGGCGTCGGCGGCCGCAGTGGCCGCTGTGCCGGCCAGCGAGGCGGCTTCGGCGGCGGCTGCTGCCGGCTCGACGCCCGCGGCAGCGGCCGCTGCCGCCCCGGCGCCCGCGGCGGTGGCACTGTCCAGCGACCCGCAGGCACTCTTGGCCGCGGCGCACCCCGAAATCGGCACCGCCTGGCGTGAACTGGCGTTGCGCTGGAACGTCGCCATCGGCGAGGGCGACGCCTGCGTCGCCGCGCTGCAGGCGCGGCTGGGCTGCTACCGCAGCGCCGCGGGCGGCCTCGGGCTGCTGCGCCAACTCGACAGGCCGGCCGTGCTGAGCCTGCGCGGCGCCGTCGGCCCGCAGGTGCATGCCCTGCTGCTGAAGCTGGACGACCAGCAGGCCACCTTGCAGGCGGGGGCCGAGCGTTTCGAGCTGCCGCTGCCGGTGCTGGCCGGCATGTGGCGCGGCGAGTTCGCCACCTTCTGGCGCCTGCCGCCGGGCTGGCACGACGGCGCGGCCGGCCGCAGCGACGCCACCGCCTCCGAATGGCTGGAGCGTGGCCTGACCGACGCCGGCTTCGGCCCCGGCCGGCCCCTGGCCGACCGCGTCTGGGCCCTGCAGCTGGCCCAGGGCCTGGTGCTCGACGGCCGCGCCGGCCCACTGACGCTGATGCGCCTGAACCAGCTGTCGGGCGTGGACGAACCCCGCCTTCGCGGCCGCTGAGACATGTCCTACATCCTCGACGCTCTGCGCCGCTCGCAAGCCGAGCGTGAACGCGGCCAAGTCCCCGGGCTGGATGCCCGCCCTGCGGCTGTGGCCGCGGTACCAGTGGGTGCCGCCGTCCCACGCTGGCCCTGGGTGGCGTTGGCGGCCGCGGCCGTCGCCGTGCTGGCGTTGGCGTGGTCGCTGTGGCCCGGCACCGCGCCGCCGGCGCCCGCAGCGCCCACGCCCGAGGGGGTGGCCGTGGCACCGCGCAGCGGCGTGCCGGAAGTGGCCTCGCCGGCCGCGACGGCACGCCCGGTGCTGCCGGTCGTCGTCTCGGCGCCGGTGCCGCCTGTCGCCCCCGTCGCCCCGCCTCCCGACGCCGCACCTGTCGCCGTGGCAAAGCCGGCGCCGCCCGCGGCGCTCGCCGCCACGCCGCTGTCGGCGCTGACGCCGGCCCAGCGGCGCGAGTGGCCCACGCTGGTGTTGGGCGGGTCGATCTGGTCGGACAGCGCGCTCAGCCGCTTCGTCATCGTCAACGGCCAGGTCGTGCGTGAAGGTGAGCCCGCCGCGCCGGGTGTCGTCGTCGACCGCATCGGCACCAAGGTGGTGTGGCTGCGCTGGCGCGACCTGCGCGTGGAGGTGCCACTGTGAAGCTCGCCGCAGGCCCGGGGGCGCCGGCCGTGGTGATGCGGCGCACGCTTGGCGCGATACTGCCGGGCTTCGGCAACACGCAGATGCAAGTCATGGCGCCACGCGCAGCAGGTACACCGGGATTCGATTGGCTGCGGGCCGCGCTGGCGGCGCTGATGCTCGGCATGGGCCTCGTGGCACAGGCCGCGACCTGGGTGGTCGGCCCCGCCGGCGCCCCTATGGCCCTGGCCGACGCCGTGGCACGCGCCGCCGACGGCGACACCGTCGAGTTGCTGGCCGGCGAGTACCGCGGCACCCTGCTGCTGGACAAGCGCCGGCTGAGCCTTCGCGGCGAGGGCAAGGTGATCGTGCTGGGCAACGGCAAGCCCGGCGAAGACAAGGCGTTGTGGACGGTGCGCGGCGGCGACGTGCTCATCGAAGGGCTGGAGTTCCGCGGCGCGCGCGCCAGCGACGGCAGCGGTGCCGGCCTGCGGCACGAGGGCGGCCGGTTGACGCTGCGCAAGACGCAGTTCTTCGACAACGAGCACGGCCTGCTGGCCACCAACGACGAGCAGGCCGAACTCGTGATCGAGAACTGCGTGTTCGGGCAGGCGCCCAAGGTGGTGGGCGGGCTGCACCACCTGCTGAACGTGGGCCGCATCGGCAAGCTCAGCATCACCGGCAGCCGCTTCCAGCAGGGCTTCGAGGGCCACCTCATCCGCAGCCGCGCGCGCGAGGCCGTCATTGCCTACAACTTCATCCACGACAGCGTGCGCGGTGGCGCGTCGTACGAGATCGAGCTCGCCGCAGGCGGCATGGCCACGGTGCTCGGCAACGTCATCGGCCAGGGCGTGGACAACCAGAACCCGGTGCTGCTGGCCTACGGCACCGAGGGCCGCGTCTGGGAGAAGAACGAACTGCGTGTGGCCCACAACACCTTCGTCCACTACGGCTGGCTGCCGGCCTGGTTCATGCGTGTGCTCGACGACCGCGTCGGCCCAGACACCAAGGTCTACGTCGTGAACAACCTGCTCGTCGGCCCCGGGCTGCTGTCGCCCGGCACGGGGGGCGAATTCGCGGGCAACCGCTACGCCACGCGCGGCATGCTGCAAGACATCTGGACCTACGGTTTCGAGCTGCCGCCCGGTTCGACCTGGCGCGGCGCCGGCGCCGACCCGTCGCGCGTGGGCGGCCAGGACCTGCGGCCCACGGCCGAGTTCGAATGGCCGGTGGGCACGCGCAAGCTGCCCGCCACGACCGGCCCCTGGACACCCGGCGCCTATCAACGCTGAAGGCCCCCGCGGCGGGCGGCTACGATGCCCGCTTCCGCCGTAAAGAGCCTTGTCATGCCCAGCTGGTCCCCCGAGAGCATCGCCGCCCAGGCCCTGGGCTGGATCGACGAACAGACGCGTGCGATCACGCCGCCGATCCACGTCTCCAGCACCTACCTGCGCGACGCCGACAACCAGTACCGCAGCGGCCGCGTCTACGCACGCGACCAGAACCCGGCCTTCGACCAGGCCGAGGCGGTGCTCAACGCGCTGGAAGGCGGGCACCAGACGCTGCTCTTCGCCAGCGGCATGGCCGCGGCCACGGCGGTGTTCCAGGCCCTCGTGCCGGGCGATCACGTGCTGGCGCCCAAGGTCATGTACTGGAGCCTGCGCAACTGGCTGCTGACCTTTGCCGTGCCCTGGGGGCTGGACGTCGAGCTCGTCGACATGACCAGCCCCGCCGCCGTGCGCGCCGCGCTGCGCCCGGGCAAGACCCGGCTGGTGTGGGTGGAGACGCCGGCCAACCCGCTGTGGACGGTGACCGACATCGCCGCCACCGCGCAGCTGGCGCACGCCGCCGGTGCGCTGCTGGCGGTGGACTCCACCGTGCCCACGCCGGTGCTGACGCAGCCGCTGGCGCTGGGCGCCGACATCGTGATGCACGCCGCCACCAAGTACCTCAACGGCCACAGCGACCTCATCGCCGGCACCCTGAGCACGCGCACCGACAATCCGCACTGGCAGCGCGTGCGCAAGGTGCGCGCGCAGATCGGCGGCACGCTGGGCAGCTTCGAGGCCTGGCTGCTGCTGCGCGGCATGCGCACGCTGCACCTGCGCGTGCGCGCGGCCTGCGCGTCGGCACAACACATCGCCCAACACTTCGACGGCCATGCACTGGTGGCCGAGGTGCTGTATCCCGGGCTGCCGGATTGCCACGGGCACGAGGTCGCCAAGCGCCAGATGCAGGGCGGCTTCGGCGGCATGCTCTCGATGCGCGTGAAGGCCAACGCCCAGGGTGGCGAGGCCGCGGCCATCGCGGTGGCCGCGCACACCCGGCTCTGGAAACGCGCCACGTCGCTGGGCGGTACCGAGAGCCTGATCGAGCACCGCGCCAGCGTCGAGGGCGCGGGCACGCCGGCGCCGCCGGACCTGTTGCGCCTGTCGGTCGGCATCGAGCACACCGATGACCTGATCGCCGACATGGAAGACGCGCTGCAGCGGGCCCACGGCTGAAGGCCGGCAGGCGCCGTGGCGCCGGGGCGCCACGGTGCACGCATCGCGTTGACCCCGGCCTGAAACTCCGGCATCATCTTTGATGTAACTAAATTACATCGCCGGTTCGTGCCCGGCGCCGCACCATGTCCTTCGACCTCGTGCTCTTTGGCGGTACCGGCGACCTCACCTGGCGCAAGCTGATGCCGGCCCTGTTCCAGGCCTGGCGCCACGGCAAGCTGCCGTCGGGTGGGCGCATCCTGGCGGTGGCGCGCGACGAGCGCAGCGACGCCGACTACCGCGCCTACATCCGCGAGAAGTTCGCCGGTGTCGACGAGTCCAAACAGCCCAGCGACGAGGAGTTCGCGCGTTTCGCCGAGCTGCTGCATTACCGCCGCATGGACCTGGCTAAGCCCGAGCACTACGCCGGCCTGAAGCAGTGGCTGGACGAGCGCGGCGCCGATACCGTGGTCCTGTTCCTGGCGACCAGCCCGCACCTGTTCGTGCCCGTGTGCCAGCAGCTGGGTGCGGCGGGCATCAACGGCGCCAACGTGCGCCTGGTGCTCGAGAAGCCGCTGGGCCACGACCTCGCCAGCGCGCAGGCGATCAACCGCGCCGTGCGGGCCTCGTTCCGCGAAGAGCAGGCGCTGCGCATCGACCATTACCTGGGCAAGCCCGCGGTGCAGAACCTGATGGCGCTGCGCTTCGGCAACGCGCTGTTCGAGCCGCTGTGGCGGCGCGAGAGCATCGCCAACATCCAGATCACCATTGCCGAGAGCATCGGCGTGGGCACGCGGGGCGACTTCTACAACACCACGGGCGCGCTGCGCGACATGGTGCAGAACCACGCGCTGCAGCTGCTGACGATGATCGCCATGGAGCCGCCATCGACCAGCGACGCCGACGCCATCCGCGACGAGAAGCTCAAGGTGCTGCGCTCGCTCAAGCCCTTCACGCCCGAGGCCGTGGCGCGCGACGTGGTGCGTGGCCAGTACCGCGCCGGCACGGTGGACGGCAAAGCCGTGCCGGGCTACCTCGACGAGCAGAAGGTGCCGCCCGGCAGCACCTGCGAGACCTTCGTCGCGCTGCGTACCGAGGTGCAGAACTGGCGCTGGGCCGGAGTGCCCTTCTACCTGCGCACCGGCAAGCGCCTGGCGTCGCGCGATGCGCACATCGTGGTCAACTTCCGCGAGGTGCCGCACCCCATCTTCCCGGGCACGCGGCAGGCCAACAAGCTGGTCATCAACCTGCAGCCCGAGGATGGCCTCGAACTGCACCTGCTGGCGGCCAAGGGCGGCGGCGGCAACGAAGTGCTGGCGCCGGTGTCGCTCGACCTCGACTTCGACAAGGCCTTCCTCAGCGAGCGTGTCGGCGGCTACGAACGGCTGCTGCTGGACGCCATTGCCGGCCGCCTGAACCTGTTCGTGCGCAGCGACGAGCAGGAACAGGCCTGGCGCTGGGTCGAGACCATCCACAACGCCTGGGCTGCCGACCCCACGGGCCCGCGGGCCTACGCCGCCGGCAGCTGGGGCCCCGCTGCCGCCAGTGCACTGGTGGCGCGCGACGGCTGCGCCTGGGCCGAAGAGCAATGATCCCGCCGCGGCGGGCCGCCGCCGCGGGGCGCTGAAACGGCGACGACCAGGACCCGACCTCATGCTCGACCGCATCCGCGCGTCCATCCCTGCGTTGCCGCCTGCCGAACAGCGCGTGGCCAGGCTGCTGATGGCCGACCCACGCAGCTTCGCCACGTTGCCTGTGGCCGAGCTGGCCGACCGTTCTCACGTCAGCAAACCGACGGTGGTGCGCTTCTGCCGCAGCATAGGTTACGACGGGCTGGCCGACTTCAAGCTCAAGCTGGCGGGCAGCGTGAACGAGGGCGTGCCTTTCGTGCACCGCGCCGTGGACGACGACGACAAGGCCGGCGACATCGTCGTCAAGGTCATAGACAACGCGGTGGCGGCGATGCTGCGCTACCGCAACGCAGCCGCCGGCCAGAGCGTCGAGCGCGCCATCGCAGCGCTGGCCGAAGCGGGCCGGGGCGGCCACCGCATCGAGTTCTACGGCGTGGGCAACTCGGGCATCGTGGCGCAGGACGCGCAGCACAAGTTCTTCCGCCTCGGTGTGTGCTCGGCCGCCGTCAGCGACGGCCACGTGCAGGTGATGAGCGCCACCATGCTCAAGCCGGGCGACTGCGCCGTGATCATCAGCAACACGGGCCGCAGCCGCGACCTGCTCGACGTGGTCGGCATCGCGCGGCGCAAGGGCGCCACCGTCATCGCCATCACGGCCAGCGGTTCGGCGCTGGCGCACGAGGTGCCGCATGGCGGCCCGCACATCCTGCTGGCCGCCGACCACCCCGAGGACGCCGACCGCTACAGCCCGATGGTGTCGCGCCTGCTGCACCTGCTGATCATCGACATCCTGACCACCGGCGTGGCGCTGCGCCTGGGTTCGGCCTCGTTGCGGCCGATGCTGCAGGAGATCAAGAAGAACCTGCGCCTCAAGCGCTACGCCGCCCCGGAGCACGGGCCGGGCGGCCGGGCTCAGGACGGTGAGGTCGACAGCAGTTCAGCGACGCCGTAGAGCGCCGCCAGCTGTGTCAGCTGGGCCGGCGTGCCGGTGACCTGGAAGGGCCGCCCTGCGGCCTGCGCGGCACGCCGCGCCTGCAGCAGCAACGCGAGGGTGGCGGTGTCGTAGGCCTGCAGCTTTGATGCGTCGACGGTGAACACGCCATGCCCCTCGGACAGCGCCGCGGGCAGCGAGGCGGCGATCTCCGCCGCGTGATCCAGCGTCGCGTCGGGCGGCAGCGCAAGCGTCGCGGCCGAACTCACTTGGCGGCGGCCTTGTTGCGCTCGGCGAGCGAGTCGATGAGGCCGTCGATGCCGCCCTTGCTCAGTTCGCCGGCGAACTGCGAGCGGTAGTTCTGCACCAGCCAGATGCCGCCGACGTTGACGTCGATGATTTTCCAGGCGTCGCTGTTCTTGTCGAGCCGGTAGTCGAGCTTGATGGGTTCGCCCTGGCCGCGTACTTCGGTCTGCACCACGACCTGGCCGCTGCCCTGCACCGGCAGCATCTTGGTGATCTCGACGGTCTGGTCCTTCAACTGGGTCAGCGCGCCGGCGTACAGGCGCAGCAGGAGCAGCTTGAACTCGGCCTGCAGCTTGGTGCGCTGCTCGGCCGTGGCGCTGCGCCATTGCGGGCCCACGGCCGAGCGCGTGGCGACCTCGAAGTTCACGCTGGGCATGACCTTGCTGTCGACGAGCGCCGAGATGCGCCCGATGTCACCTGCCTGGATGGCCTTGTCGGCCTTGACCGCGTTGATGACATCGACGGAGATCTGGCGCACCAGGGCGTCGGGGGTGGGCGAGGCCCAGGCCGGCGCCACCAGGGCGGCGGCAGCGGCCAACGTGGCGGCGCTCAGGGCGTGAGGGAACAGCAGTGTGTCGCGCACGGGGATCCTTTCATGTCGGGCGCCGGACAGCGGCGCCGCAGGGGGTTCAACGCGCCAGGCGGGCCAACGGTTCACCGCGGCGCCGATGCCGCGGGCTTGGGGACCGGCGGGGGCGGGCTGTCCGCCTCGTAATCGAAGGCCTCCATCGGCGGCGCACCATCGTAAAGCGCATCACGCCGACGCGAGAGATAGCCGTCGCGAATGAAACTGTACTTGTCGAGTGCCACCTGGTCGACCAGCGTGACTGCCGAGAGCAGGTTGGTGCGCACGCTCAGCAGTTGCAGCGCCGTGACGGCGTAGCGGTCGGTCGCCGTGCTCGGCAGTGTCGCCGGTGAAGCCTGACGGTCGACCAGCAGGCCTGCCGTGTCGCGCACGGTCGAGGGCCCCAGCAGCGGCAGCACGAAGTACGGCCCCTGCGGCAGGCCCCACTTGCCCAGCGTCTGGCCGAAGTCTTCCGAGCGGCGCGTCAGCCCGATTTCGGTGGCCGGGTCGAGCAGGCCACCGAGTCCGAACACGGTGTTGGTGAGCACGCGCATGCCCATTTCCAGGCCGTCCTGCCCCTTGCCCTGCATGAAGTGGTTGGCGGTGGACCAGAAGTCGCCGAAATTGCCGAGCACGTTGTCGACACCGGTGCGCACCAGCTTGGGCACGACATCGCGGTAGGTCTCAGCCACCGGCTTGAGCACCGCCTCGTCGACGGCCTCGTTGAACACGAAGACCCGGCGGTTCCAGCGCTCCCACGGGTCTGCAGGTGAAGGCGCGCTGCTGCTGACCGGCACCGTGGCGCAGCCGCCGACGGTCAACGCCAGGCACAACGCTGCCGCAGCGAGGCGGTGCCGGCCCATGGGCGGCGGCATCACTTGGCGACACCCGGGTCGGCGGCCGGACCTTCGGCCTTGCTGCTGAGGAACTGGCCGATCAGGTTCTCGAGCACCACCGCCGACTGTGTCTGTGCGACGGTGTCACCGGCGGCCAGGTTGGCGTCGTCGCCGCCGGGGTCCAGGCCCACGTATTGGTCGCCCAGCAGGCCGGCGGTCAGGATCTTGGCCGCCGAATCCTTGGGGAAGCGGTAGCTGCGTGCCACTTCCATCGTCACCACGCCCTGGTAGGTCTTGCCGTCGAGGTCGATGTCGGTGACGCGGCCCACGGTGACGCCGGCGGTGCGCACCGGCGCACGCACCTTCAGGCCGCCGATGTTGTCGAAGTTGGCCTTGAGCGTGTAGGTGTCGCCGCGGCCCACGCTGCCCAGGTTGGCGGCCTGCAGCGCCAGGAACACCAGCCCGACCAAGCCCAGCAGCACGAACACGCCGACCAGGGTCTCGATGGTTTTTTTGCCCATATCCGTCTACTCCAATTCCGGCCGCCGCTTCAGGGCGTCGAGAACATCAGTGCCGTGAGGACGAAGTCCATGCCCAGCACCCACAGCGAAGAGATCACCACGGTTCGCGTGGTGGCGTAGGCCACGCCCTCGGGCGTGGCTTCGGTCTCGAAGCCCTGGTACAGGGCCACGACGGTGCAGATGACGCCGAACACGGCCGCCTTGACGAGGCCGTTGCCGACGTCGCGAAGTACGTCCACGCGCGTCTGCATGATCGACCAGAAGTTGCCGGCGTCGACGCCGATGAGCAGCACCGCCACCACGTAGGCCCCGAGGATGCCCACGGCCGAGAAGATGATGGCCAGGATGGGCATCGAGACGATGCCGCCGACGAAGCGGGGGGCCAGCACACGTGCCTTGGGGTCGATGGCCATGAGTTCCATCGCCGCGATCTGCTCGCCGGCCTTCATGAGGCCGATCTCGGCCGTCAGCGACGTGCCGGCGCGGCCCGCGAAGAGCAGCGCGGTGACCACCGGCCCGAGTTCGCGTACCAGCGCCAGGTTGACGATGAGGCCCAGGCTCTCGGCCGCGCCGTAGGTGACGAGCGCGTAGTACATCTGCAGCGCCAGCACGAAGCCCACCGCCAGGCCCGAGGCGGCGATGATGATCAGCGAGCGGTTGCCGATGGCGTAGATCTGGGCCACGACGAGGCCGAAGCGGCGCAGCGACACCGGCACGGCCCGCAGCACGTCGACGAAGAAGAACGCGGCGTGCCCCCAGCCGCGGAACTGCTCGATCGCACGCCCGCCCAGGCGCTGCAGGAAGGCCGCGATCATCCTGCGACCCCGAAGTCTGCGGCGATGTCCGGCGCGGGGTAGTGGAACTTGACTGGGCCGTCGGGCTCGCCGCGCACGAACTGGCGCGTCTCCGGGTCGGTGCTGTCCATCAGTTCCTTGGGCGTGCCCTGGGCCACGATGCGCCCACCGGTGGCCATCAGCACGACATGGTCGCTGATGGCCATGCACTCGGGCACGTCGTGCGAGACGACGAGCGAGGTCGCGCCGGTGACGTCGTTGAGGGTGCGGATGAGCTTGGCGGCCACGCCCATGCTGATGAGGTCCAGGCCGGCGAAGGGCTCGTCGTACATGATGAGTTCGGGGTCGAGCGCGATGGCGCGGGCCAGCGCGATGCGCCGCGCCATGCCGCCCGACACCTCGGAGATGCGCAGCCCGGCCGCGCCGCGCAGGCCCACGGCATTGAGCTTCATCAGCACGATGTCGCGGATCATCGGCTCGGGCAGCTCGGTGTGCTCGCGCAGCGGGAACGCCACGTTGTCGAAGACGCTGAGGTCGGTGAACAGCGCGCCGAACTGGAACAGCATGCCCAGGCGGCGGCGCAGGCGGTAGAGCTGGCCGCGGTCGCGCGCATCGACGACCTCGCCGTCGAAGACGACACGGCCCTTGTCGGCAGCGTGCACGCCACCGATGAGGCGCATCAGCGTCGTCTTGCCGCAGCCCGAACCACCCAGCAGGGCCGTGACCTTGCCGCGCGGGAACTTCAGCGAGACGTCGCCCAGGATGACGCGTGTGCTGTCATAGCCGAAGCTGACGTGATCGATCTCGATGAAGGTGTCGGAGGCCAAGCGCTTGACGGGCGAGGGCGCTCGGGCCGCTTGCCGCATTGCTGGAAAGGCCCGAATTCTCGCACGACGGCCCAAAATCCGAGGGTTAGCCCCTGGTTTAGAAACGTGTCATGCACGGCGGCGCGGGCAAGGCCGGCCGCCGGGCGGCTGCGCCGGCGATGCTGCTGGCGGACAACAAGCCGCGGCAGCGCCTCTCGCGCCGCTCAGTTCACCTGGCGCCAGTAGATGCGGCGCCACTGTGCGGCGTTCGACTCGGCTTCGGGCACGGGCGGCGCCTGCACGGTCTTGTCCGACATGCGGATCAGCGCCCGCTTGCCTTGCGCCGTGGTCACGATCACCGGCCGGCTGGCCAGCGCGTTGCCCAGGAAGGAACCCACTGCGTCGTAGTAGGTGTTGCCGCCCACGTTGCGTGGCACGGCGCCTCCGTTGGCGCTGTTGAGCGCCAGGAACCAGCTGCTGCCACCCGGGTCGCAGCGCACGTTGGTCGGGATGTTGACGGTGAGCGTGAGCGTGCCGCCGGTGGTCAGCGAAGGCTTGCTGACCATGCGCCCGTTGGTCAGGTTGGCATCGACGGGCAGGTCGACGTACCAGCCGCGACGCGTCGCCGTGTCCAAGGGGTGCGTGGTCGCGCTGTAGCTGTTGGAGGCACCGACGTAGGTGAGGGTCTGGCACACCAGGCTGCCGTTGCCGCCGCCCGCCGGACACGACGCGCCGTTCGTGCCGCGTGCGTTGACGATCAGCGCGTTGGCGGCCAGCACGACGCTGGTGTCGTCGATCAGGCCGTAGATCGACTGGCGCTGTGTGGCCCAGACGTTGGCGCCGCCACCCGGCACGTCTTCGTCGGCCAGGTAGCGGCCGGTGCCCACATGCACGATGAACTTGGTGGTGCTGCCCGAGACCGGGCCGACCTCGGGCGGCGAGCTGATGGGCTGGGCCAGCAGGCCGGTGGCGTCGGTCAGCGTGGCGATGCGCAGCACGGTGCCGGTATCGAGGTCGAAGCGGAACACGTTGCCGTGCAGGTCGCCGCCCCAGACATAGCGCACGACGGCATCGGGCGCCGCATTGGCCAGCCTGCTGATGTGTGCCAGGCCCGATGGGTTGGCCGCCGTGCCCATGCCGGTGCTGATCTCCACCGCGCCGCCGACGTTCGACGGGTCGATGACCCAGATGCGGCCGACACCGTCGCCGCTGGGTTCGGGCGACGTGTTCGTGCCGTTGCGGTAGCCCGAGGCCACCACCACGCGCCAGCCGGCGGCCGTCTTGACGATCAGCGGCGTGCCGAAGGAATAACCCATGTTCGCCGGGCTGAATTCCCACAGCACCTTGCTCGCCACAGCCGCCTCGTCGGCCGCCTGGTAGCTGCTGATGTTCAGCGCGTAGTAGCCACGCCCGCCCTTGCCCAGCCCACCGACGAGCAGATGACTGAAGCTGAAGCCCGTGACCGCGGCCGCGGCCGGTGTGCCGTCGATGTAGTAACGGTGCGAGTAGGCCGGGTCGGCCAGGCGGTACAACTCGCCGTGCAGCAGCTTGGGCGCATAGGCCCAGAGCTCCTGGCCGCGTGTGGCGACGGCTGCATCGGTGCGGCCGTCGACGGCGTGCAGCATGCCGTCGTTGGCGGCCTGGTAGATGATGGGCACGGTGCCGTAGTTCACCACCACGGGCTCGGCGTTGATGATGTCGCCGAGCACGGATTGGCGCGCACGGTAGGTGCCGCCTTCGCCCGTGCGGTCACCACGCAGGTAGTTGATGACGCCGGCATCCAGCGAGGCCGGCTTGCCGGCATAGCTCAGGGTGTCGACGAAGGGCACGCCGGTGCTGCCGTTGTAGGTGGCGATGCGGCGGTTCGTGCCCTGCAGGTCGAGCTTGCTGCGCAGCGACCACAGGTCGCTGCCGGTCTGCAGCGCCGTGGTCGTGTCCAGCGTGTAGGCCACCAGGTCGCCGTACCAGGCGCCCGACTTGTAGCTCGACGCATAGCCGATGTTGCCCAACGTGATCTGCGCGTTGGCCACCGCCACGGCGGCGGCGGCGGCATCCTTCGAGAACGCGTCGGCGATGACCTTGTTGAACGCCGTCGTCAGCGACGCGCCGTCCTGCGCGGTGAGGAAGAGGCCGCCGCCCTGGCTGGCGGTGGCCATCAGCAGCGGGTCATCCTGCACCTGCGAGTCGGCGAAGCCGATGGTGTAGGTGAACAGGTTGTTCTTCTTCGGCCGCGGCGTCGGCACGCCGTTGATGATGTCGACAGGGCTGGGCAGGTTGGGGCGCAGGTCGATGTCGAACAAGGCCTTGGCGATGTCGTCGAGGTAGTCCGAACCCTGGGACTCGTAGTTGCGCGACAGCTTGCGGTCCCAGGCCGACGCCGCGCCGCTGCTGTTGCAACTCGAGGCCAGCGGGCCCTGGCAGTCGCCATCGTAGTCGCGCAGGTAGGTGTTGTTGACGAAAGCCTGGTCGCCCTGCGAGCGACCGTCGGTCATCATGAAGGCATACGAGCGCTGGCACCAGTACTGGACGGGCCGTGTGATGGTGCCGATGCTGGGGCTGGCCGGAATGGCGTCGGTCGTGGTCGTGGCGCAATTGGCCCCGTTCAGGCAAGACTGGCGGCTGTCCTGCGTCAGGAAGTTGTTGATCGTCACGCCGCTGACCGTGCCTGCGGTGATGTTGCCGCTGTAGCCCGTGGCCATGTAGCGGCCGATGTCGGCCAGGGTCTCGGCCAGCGGTGTGTTGCCGCTGGCCGCCAGGCCGTTGATGCTCGACAGCATGTTCGTGCGGTGCGTGGTGTCCAGGTCGGCCATGCCGCGCAGCAGCGTGCCGCCGTTGCCGTTGTTATAGGTGCTCAGACCCAGCCGCACCACCGGCTGCGTGCTGCTGGTCGGCAGGTCGCCGATGACCTTGGCTGCCGAGGCCCTGGCGATCTCCAGCCGGGTCTCGACCGTGCCCGAGGCCACGAGCTTGCGGCTGGTCCAACCGGTCATGGGGTGGCTGTCGTAGCTGCCGAAATACCAGTTCAGGTAGTGCCCGGTGTATTCGGACGGCAGGTAGCTGCCGGTCGGCGACAGCAGGCTGGCGACATAGGTCGCGGTGTTGGTGAAGCACACACGGTTGCCGCTCGACGTGACGGACACATGTTGACGGTCGGTGCCGCCAATCCGCGCAAAGGGCGTGCCGCTGCTGATGACGATGTTGACTGTCGTGCCCGCGGCCGGGATGAGAATGCCGCTGGCCGCACTGCAACTCTCGGTGTAGGTCGCTGCAGGGTTGTAGGGCGACGTCGGGACGATGTTGCTCATCGACCCCGAGTTGTCGATCATGAACATGAAGTTCGGCGGCACGTTGTTCTTCACCGCCATCGGCACGTCGTTGATCGCCTGTGCCATGGCGGCGGCGCCCGTCAGTGCGGCGGTGGCGGCCAGCAGTGCGCCGCGAACGAGCCCGAGTCGGCGGCGCAGGCTGCTTGATGAGGTCGTCATGATGAAGCTCCCAGGGGCCTGTGGTCTTGATGTGTCGCCGGTGCCGGCGGCCGTTCAGTTCGAGGCCGGGCCCGAGACCATGGCCTCGAACCAGCTCTCGGTGCCGCGCGGGCCGCGCACGCGCGTGATGACGCGGTAGTTCACGGCGATGCTGGCGGCCGACACCGCGCCGACGCTGGCGTCGTACTCGCAATTGAGGCGGATGTCGTTGATGTCGGCCATGTCGGGGTTGGCGCTGCACATGCGCTCGATGACGTACTGGATGCGGTACTCGCCGGTGTCGGTGGCGCAGTCGGTGATGGCCGCGCCGGCCGGGTCGACGCAGGGCACGCTGGCCCAGCTGATGGCGGTCGGGAAGCCGCGTGCGTCGACGACCGTCTGGCGCACGTTGAAGTAGCGGTTGGCCACTGCAGTGTTGCCGCCGCCGCCCAGCACGGTGTTGGCCGCCACATTCAGCGCGTCGCTGAGCGCACGGTCGGCCGACTGCATGGCCGCTTGCTGGAACGAGAAGTTGCCCGAGATGACGTTGCCGGAATCGACGGCGCGCATGGCCCCGGCGCCGGCCAGCAGCAGCAGCACCAGTACCACCAGCACGACGACCAGCACCAGGCCCCGCTGGGCGGCCCGAACGGCCCGCGGTGCATGCGATCGGCGGCGTCGTTGCAGGGTCATCGCGTCAGTTGCTCCAGATCACGTTGCGCAGCGGAATCACCGCCTGCTGCACGCGGTAGCGGTAGTTGCGCCAGCTCTGGCCGGCAGCGACCGTGGTGGCGCTGAGGTCGATCACGGGCGCCTGGGCGTCGTCGAACGAACAGGGCCCCGTGTTCGCGACACCCGCCGTGTTGGTGCAGCTGGCCGCGGTGACGAGGTCGGGCGCCGGCTCCTTCGACCGCGAGACCAGCACCACGCGCACGGCCTTGATGCGGCCGGCCTCGGTGGCGCTCGGGTTGGCCCAGCCGCCGCTGGCGTCAACCCAGCTCGTGACGATGTCGCTGGCAGCACCGCTGCTGATGCCGTACTGGGCGTGCATCAGCACGACATCGGTGACCAGGGCATTGGCACCGCCGCCAAAGCTCAGCGGCCCGGTGCTGCAGGTCGGCGCGTCGCTGAAGGCGTTGTACTGGACGAGCGTGTCGCACAGCACGGCATAGGCCTCTTGCCGGAACTCGCTGCCGAAGCGCTGCACGACGGCGGGGCCGGAGATGCCGGGGGTGGTGTCGTCGAAGCCGTAGCGCGGCTCGGTGGTGAAGGTGCCCGCGGGCGGGTTGTAGCTGCCGCCGGCAGCGCGGTCCACGGACTTGCACTGGCTCGCATGGCCGCCGCAGGCCACGCTGACGGCGGGCGCGGCCGTCACCTGGAACAGCAGGCAGGGCACCGCGGCCGCGCCGGGCACGCCGACGATGGCGAGGTCGTTGGCGGCCAGCAAGGCGCTGTCGGTGACGACGATGGCGGCGTCCGACGTGACCATGGCGTCGAGCACGGCAGAGCCCGACAGCGGGCCGGTGGCGTTCGAAGCCGCGAAGACCAGGCGGTCGGAGGCCGTGTTGGAGCCGCCGTTGATGATGCGCGCCGGCATCAGCGGTGCGCCATTGGAGACGATCGTGCCGCCGCGCCAGGCGTTGAACGCCTGGCACAGCGGCTGGCCGTTGTTGAACAAGCCAACGCCCGCCGAACGGCCGGCTTCGTTGATCAGCGACAGCGCCAGCTGGGCGTTGACCTGCGCCGCCGACGTGGCGCCGACGACGCGGAACTGGTGGCCCATCGACAGCATCGACAGGCTGACCGCCAACGCCAGCACGAGGCCGATGGTCATGGCGATCATCAGTTCGACAAGCGTGAAGCCGTGGTCGCAGCGGCCGCGGCGAGAGGCGCGCAGGGAGGTGTTCGTCACGGCTGCCACTGCACCTGGTTGGTGACCGACAGACTGCGCGCCGGATCGTTGCCGTTCTGCCAGCACAGGCGCACCGTCACCTGCCCGGTGCCGGCCTGAACCACGATCTGCTGCACGTCGGCGGAAGCGCCGGGCAGCTGCCGCTCTACTTCGGTGAGCCAGCCGGTGACGATGGCGTTGCCGGACGACGCGCCGGATGGCGCGCAGGCCGTGGTGCCGGTGGCCCTGTGGGCAAAGCTGGCCGCCGTGGCGGGGTCGGCGATGAGCATGCGCGCCAGCAGCTGGTCGGCCAGGAAGGTGGCCGTGGCGCGGTCGCGTGCATCGGTGGCCATGCGCGCCGCCGTGCCCTGGATCGACACCAGTGCCAGCACGCCGAGCGAGAACACCAGCAGCGAGACCAGCACCTCGATCATCGTGAAGCCGGCCTGACGCCGGGTGGGCGGCCTGCGCATCAGCATCTCCGGGGGTCGCCGACGGTGCTGATGGCGACGTTGCAGACGCGGATCAGGCCGCCGCCGAAGATGTCGATGCGGCGCGTCTCGGCGCCGCTGACCGCGGTCGACAGGTCGATCTGGCTCAGGCGCACGCCCGAGCTGTCGACGAGGCCGGTCGACGTGAAGGTCACCACGCGGCTGGCGGTCGACGACGTGGTCGCGACGCCTGGCGATTCGCCGTTGGCGCGGCTTTGCAGTGTGGTCGCGGGGCTGACCTGCGCCACCGTCCAGCCCGCGCCGCTGGCGTCGAGCGTGAAGCTCACGTTGCTGTTGCGGCGCACGGCCTCGGCGCGCGCGAAGTTCAGGCCGCCCAGCACGCCCTCCGCTGCGCTGCGCAGGCGGTAGTTGGCGATCTGCGTCGAAAGCGACGGCGCGGCCAATGCCAGGCCCACGGCCAGCACGGCCACGGTGACCATGAGCTCGATCAGTGTGAAGCCGAGCGCGGCGCGTGCCGGGCTTGCGCTCGCACGGGGGGTCAGCATGTGTCGCTCGGGCGACGCAGCCAGCACGCTGCCGGCAGGCCCGTCGCGCCGACGAAGGCGGTGGTGCGCTGCTGGTTGTCGTTGTCGACGGTGAACGTGTAGCCGCTCATGCCGGCGCTGGCCTTGCCGGTGGCCGACAGGATGAAGGACTGGCTGGTGCCGCTGGCGCCCCAGGTGCAGGTGTAGGTGAAGTTGTCGGCACTGGGCATGACCACGCCGCAGGCAGTGGCGGTGGAGTCGTAGTTGCGGTTGTCCTGGAAGTACTGCTCGAGCCGCACGCGTGTCGTACTGAGCAGGCCGGTGGCCTCGGCCACGCGGCTGCGCCGCACGTAGTCGGTGTATTGCGGGTAGGCGACCGAGGCGATGATGGCGACGATGGCCACCGTGATCATCAGTTCGATCAGCGTGAAGCCCGCGGCAGCGCTGCGAACGAACGCAGCGCCCGGCTGGCGCGGATGATGAAGCGGTGCGTTGAGGCCCACGTACGGTTCCAGGTGACCCGGAAATTCCGGGTCTGCAGCAGCATATCGGTCGCCCGGGCCTAAAACTGAACCCGGTCGTGCGACAAAACCGCTGGCGCGAAACAAAGCGTTGCGCCTCGGGCCCGCGCGCCGGGCCGCAGGTTGCCGATTCGTGACTTTCAGCGCGGAAGCTCGCTGTGCCCCATCAGGTAGCCGTCGATCGCGCGCGCCGCCTGACGGCCCTCGCGGATGGCCCACACCACCAGGCTCTGCCCCCGGCGCATGTCGCCGGCGGCGAAGACCTTGTCGACGTTGGTGCGGTAGCCGCCTTCGTCGTCGGTGCCGGCGCGTGCGTTGCCACGGTTGTCCTTGCTCACGCCGAAGGCGTCGAGCACGGTGCCCACGGGCGCGGTGAAACCCATCGCGAGCAGCACGAGGTCGGCCTTGTATTCCTGCTCGGTGCCGGGCACCTCGAGCAGCTTGCCGCCCTGCATCTGCACGCGCACGGTCTTCAGCGCCGTGACCCTGCCCTTGTCTTTGCCTGTGCCGCCCACCAGCGCCTTGGTGGCGATGGCGAACTCGCGCTCGCAGCCCTCTTCGTGGCTGGAGCTCGTGCGCAGCTTGGTGGGCCAGTAGGGCCAGGTCAGCGGCTTGTCTTCTTCCTCGGGCGGCTGCGGCATCAACTCGAACTGGGTCACGCTGGCCGCGCCGTGGCGGTTGCTGGTGCCCACGCAGTCGCTGCCCGTGTCGCCGCCGCCGATGACGATCACGTGCTTGCCCGTGGCCTTGATCTGGCCCTTGACCTTGTCGCCGGCCACCACCTTGTTCTGCTGCGGCAGGAACTCCATTGCGAAGTGCACGCCGTCGAGTTCACGGCCGGGCACGGGCAGGTCGCGGCTGGTCTCGCTGCCGCCGCTCAGCAGCACGGCGTCGAATTCGGCCATCAACTTCTCGGCGCCGATGGTCTCCCTGGCGTCGTTGGTGACCTTGCTGTCCGCGGGCCAGGCACCCACCAGCACGCCGGTGCGAAAGCTCACGCCCTCGGCCTGCATCTGCGCGATGCGGCGGTCGATGTGCGACTTCTCCATCTTGAAGTCGGGGATGCCGTAGCGCAGCAGGCCGCCGATGCGGCTGTTCTTCTCGAACACGGTCACGTCGTGGCCGGCGCGGGCCAGCTGTTGCGCCGCGGCCATGCCCGCCGGCCCGCTGCCGACCACGGCCACCTTCTTGCCGGTCTTGGCGGCGGGCGGTTGCGCGGCCACCCAGCCCTCGGCCCAGGCACGGTCGATGATGGCGTGCTCGATGCTCTTGATGCCCACCGCGTCGTCGTTGACGTTGAGCGTGCAGGCGGCTTCGCAGGGTGCTGGGCAGACACGGCCCGTGAACTCGGGGAAGTTGTTGGTCGAGTGCAGCACCTCGATGGCATTGCGCCAGTCGCCCTGGAAGACGAGGTCGTTGAAGTCCGGGATGATGTTGTTCACCGGGCAGCCGCTGTTGCAGAAGGGCGTGCCGCAGTCCATGCAGCGCGCCGCCTGCACCTTGGCCTGCTCGTCACCCAGCGTGATGACGAATTCCTTCCAAGTCTTCAGTCGTTGCCGCGGCGGCTCGTAGCCCTCTTCCAGCCGTTCGAATTCGAGGAAGCCGGTGACTTTTCCCATGATGTCTCTCGTCTAGCTTGGCGGGCTGATTTGGTGGGTTTACTTGGCGGGCACGGCCACGGCCGCGCTGGCCACTGCGGCCGCGGCCACGCGGCCGGCGAGGGCGCGCTGGTACTCCTGCGGGAAGACCTTGACGAAGCGGCTGCGCGCCGCCGGCCAGTGGTCGAGCAGTTCACGCGCACGCAGGCTGCCCGTCCAGCGGTGGTGGTCATCGATCAGCTTCTTCAGCAGCACCTCGTCGGGCTGCTGCATGTGCAGGCCGATGGCCGGGCCGGCCTGTTGGGCCGCCGGCAGCAGCCGCTCGAGCGTCACCATGTTGGTGTTGCAGCGGCGCGCGAACTGCTCGTCCTCGTCGTAGACATAGGCCACGCCGCCGCTCATGCCGGCGGCGAAGTTGCGGCCGGTCTTGCCCAGCACGACGACGGTGCCGCCGGTCATGTACTCGCAGCCGTGGTCGCCGGTACCCTCGACCACTGCCGACGCGCCGCTCAGGCGCACGGCGAAGCGCTCGCCGGCAACGCCGCGGAAGAAGGCCTCGCCGCTGGTGGCGCCGTACAGCGCGGTGTTGCCGATGATGATGTTCTGCGTCGCGTCGCCGCGGAACTCGATGCTCGGCCGCACGACGACGCGGCCGCCGCTCAGCCCCTTGCCGGTGTAGTCGTTGGCGTCGCCGATCAGGTACAGCGTGATGCCCTGGGCCAGGAAGGCGCCGAAGCTCTGGCCACCCACGCCCTCGAGCTGCATGAAGATGGTGTGGTCGGGCAGGCCTTCGGGACGGTGGCGCACGAGCTCGCCCGACAGCATGGCGCCCACGCTGCGGTTGAGGTTGCGCACGTCTTCCATGAAGTGCACCTTCTCGCCGCGCTGGATGGCGGGCTGGCAGCGCTCGATGAGCTTGACGTCCAGCGCCCTGGCCAGGCCGTGGTCCTGCTCTTCGCTGTGGAAGCGCGGCACCTCGGCGGCCACCTGCGGCAGGTGGAAGACACGCGCGAAGTCCAGGCCCTTGGCCTTCCAGTGGTCGACGCCCTTGCGCGTGTCGAGCAGGTCGGCGCGGCCGATGAGTTCGTCGAACCTGCGCATGCCCAGCTGGGCCATGATCTGGCGCGCTTCCTCGGCGATGAAGAAGAAGAAGTTCACCACGTGCTCGGGCTTGCCGGCGAACTTCCTGCGCAGCACCGGGTCTTGCGTGGCCACCCCCACCGGGCAGGTGTTGAGGTGGCACTTGCGCATCATGATGCAGCCCTCGACGACCAGCGGCGCGGTGGCGAAGCCGAACTCGTCGGCACCCAGCAGCGCGCCGATGACGACGTCGCGGCCGGTCTTCATCTGGCCGTCGGCCTGCACGCGGATGCGGCTGCGCAGGCGGTTGAGCACCAGCGTTTGCTGCGTCTCGGCCAGCCCCAGTTCCCAGGGCGTGCCGCAGTGCTTGATGCTGCTCCACGGGCTGGCGCCCGTGCCGCCGTCGTGGCCGGCGATGACCACGTGGTCGGCCTTGCACTTGGCCACGCCCGCGGCGACAGTGCCCACCCCCACTTCGCTGACCAGCTTGACGCTGATCGACGCGCGCGGGTTGGCGTTCTTGAGGTCGTGGATGAGCTGGGCCAGGTCTTCGATGCTGTAGATGTCGTGGTGCGGCGGCGGGCTGATGAGGCCCACGCCGGGCACGCTGTAGCGCAGGAAGCCGATGTACTCGCTGACCTTGCCGCCGGGCAGCTGGCCGCCCTCGCCGGGCTTGGCGCCCTGGGCCATCTTGATCTGGATCTGGTCGGCGCTGACCAGGTACTCGGTGGTGACGCCGAAGCGCCCCGAGGCCACCTGCTTGATCTTGCTGCGCAGGCTGTCGCCGTCCCGCAGCGTGTAGTCGGCCTCGATGACCTTGCTGCCGATGATGTCGCTGACCTTGGTGCCGGCAGCGACCTTGATGCCCTTGAGTTCGCTGCGGTAGCGCGCCGGGTCTTCGCCGCCTTCACCGGTGTTGCTCTTGCCGCCGATGCGGTTCATCGCGATGGCCAGCGTGCTGTGGGCCTCGGTGCTGATCGAGCCCAGCGACATCGCCCCGGTGGCAAAACGCTTGACGATCTCCGACGCCGGCTCCACTTCGTCCAGCGGGATGGCCTTGGCCGGGTCGACCTTGAACTCGAACAGGCCGCGCAGCGTCATGTGGCGCTTGCTCTGGTCGTTGATGAGCTGCGCG
>PNKD01000029.1 GCA_013822265.1 Leptothrix sp. (in: b-proteobacteria) | reverse complement strand
CGGTCTGGATGCGCCACGGCGCAGGGAAGTGAAGCCCCCCGGGCGCATTCACGCTCACCGCCGCCCCGAGCAGGCCGCCCGCCAACGGCCCGGAACAGCCGGATCTGCGGCAGCCAGCTTGGTCATCGGTTACGGCGTCATCGGTGCCGCGCGGAGCAGAGCGGCGCGGAGCGGCGCGCCGCGCCAGAATGCGGCCCTTATGAACAGCCGCCCTGCCCTGCCCGCCAACGACAAGGCCGAGGCCGCCACGCCGGCGGCCCGCCCCGGCCCGGCCGAAGAGGTCTTCGCGACCGTGCGCGCGCTCATCGAGTCGCGCCAGACGGTGCTGCCCAAGCGCCTGGTCGACCCCGGGCCGACGCCCGACGAGCTGCAGGCTCTGCTCGGGCTGGCCGCTGCCGCGCCCGACCATGGGCAGATCACGCCGTGGCGCTTCATCGTCGTGCCGGCGCCGCAGCGCCACCGGCTGGCCGAGGTCTTCGCGCAGTCGCTCGCCGAGCGCGACCCCGCCGCCACGCCCGAGCAACTGGAGCAGGCCCGCGGGAAGGCCTACCGCGCGCCCTTGCTGATGCTGGCCGTGGCCTGCCTGGGCCCGCGCGAGCCCGATGTGCCGGCGCTCGAACGCATGGTGTCGATGGGCGCGGCGCTGCAGAACCTGCTGCTTGGCGCGCACGCGCTGGGCTACGGTGCCGGCCTCACCAGCGGCCAGGCCATGGCCTCGCCGCAGCTGCGCCGGCTGTGCGCACTGGCCGAGGGCGAGGTGCCGGTGTGCTGCGTCAACGTCGGCTCGGCCACGCGCGCCAGCCACCGGCTGCAGCCGCGGCCGGTGGCAGCCCAGTTGCTCAGCGAGTTGCCTCCGGCCCCGGGCGACGAGAGTCCTTGAACGCCACCGCGTCCACATCGCGACGGTGGCCCGGCCACCGGCCCGCCCCCAGGTCAACCGATGGGCCCGTTGTGGCGTTCCGACTTGCAGACGCGGTCGGTCGGGCTCACCTTAGAATGCGCGCCGGTTGGGTTTTCAGGCCTGCGGTCGGGGCCGGTTCCATCCTCGGGGATGCAGCTTCGCTGCCCCCCTTCTTCACCTCGCGGCGCTGGCCGTCGCACTTGAATGGGAGATGACGCATGAAAAAACTGATGACGGCTGTCGTGGCAGCCCTGTTCACCCTCTCGGCCGGCGTCGCCCTGGCCGCCGACGCGAAAAAGGAAGAGCCTGCCAAGGCGGCCGCCGCAGCCAAGCCGGCAGCCAAGCCGGCGGAGAAGGCGGCCTCGAAGTCGGCCGAAAAGGCCGCTCCCGAGAAGAAGAAGGAAAAGAAGGGCGGCTGCTGATCCACGGCAGTCGCTGAAAGGCAAACGGGGAAGGCATCGCGCCTTCCCCGTTTTTTTGTGCCTGGCACTCTCGATGGCGGCCCCAGGCGGGCCGCCCGTCCCACGCGTCAGCGCACCTTGCCCAGCAGCGTCTGCACCTCGTCGAGAAACGACTCCATCTCGGCCTCGCGGCCGTGCTCGATGCCGACCCGGGCCCGCATCTCCTGCTGCATGAAACACACCGTCATGCGCACGTAGGCGCTGTCGAGCGCCTTGCGCACCGCGGCCATCTGCCCGGCGACATCGAGACAGGATTCACCTTCGCTGATCATGCGCTGGATGCCGCGCAGCTGCCCCTCTGCACGCTTGAGGCGGTTCAACAGGTCGGTGCGGTGGTCGTCGCTGGTCAGCAGGGCCATGTCTCGTTTCCTGTTGGGGGTGTCGTGGCCGCCGGGCGGCATGCCCGGCCTGCCGGTCCGTCGATCAGCGCTTGCCCGCCTGTTGCAGCTTCGCCAGTTCCGCCTCCAGCGAGCGTACCTTGTTCTGCAGCGAACCGATGCGGCCGTTGAGCGCACCGACGTTGACGAACACCTCGTCGGCCGCCGGCGCCGACAGCACACCGGCATAACCCAGCCACGACGGCTCGTAGACCTTGACGTTGGAGAACCCGATGTCGCGCAGCACGGCCGCCGTCTCCGAGGCGCGCACGCCGCTCTGGCAGTAGACGACGGTTTCCTTGGCCGGGTCGAGCTTGGCATACATCGCCTTGAGATCCTCGGCGGGCTTGAGCGACATGCCGTCCTTGTTGCTCACCTTCTTGGCGGCGAGCTTGCCCGGGGTCGCCGGGTCGACCCAGTTGCCCTCGTAGGGCAGGTTGACGGCGCCCTGCACATGGCCGCCGCGGATGGCGCGAACGTCTTCGCCGTTGTATTCCTTGGGCGTGCGGACGTCGACGATCTGCGCGCCGCCGCTGCGCACGCGGTCAATGACGTCGTTGGTCCAGAGCGTGCCGATGCGCTCGGCGTTCAAGGTCAGCTTGACCGGCGGCAGCGTCGTCGCCTGGGTGCTCATCGGCTTGGCGGCCGCCTTCCAGTCGTCGATGCCGCCGTGGTAGACCTTGCCGTGCTTGCCGCCGTAGTACTCGAGCATGCGCGCCGCGTAGTAGGCATAGGGGTCGCCCTTGCCGCCGTAGACGACGACTTCCTTGTTGACGATGTCGATGCCGGCGTTGCCGAACAGCAGCGCCGCCACGGCGGCCGAGGGCGGGTCTTCACGGTTGGCGTCGCGGAACAGGTCGCCGGCGGCGCCGAAGTTCACCGCCCCGGCGATGTGGCCTGCGGCGTAGTCGTCGGCATCGCGCGAGTCCCAGACGACCGCGCCGCGCTTGATCGCCGCCTCGACGGCCGCGGTGTCGACGATCAGGTTCTGGGCGAAGGCCGTCTGCAGGCCCAGCGCCAGCAGGGCCCCGGCGGCCAGGCGAACCAGCTTCATGGTCATGTCGTATCTCCTTTGTGGTTGACGGGCAGCATTGTGCGACGAGGCGCCGCCGATGCAGGCGAGGCTCACTGGACTACCCGGCGCGCTCATGCCTGCGGATCGAGGTAGCTGAAACGCCGCTCGAGCCGGGCCATGCCCCAGGCGCCGAACGCCAGCACGGCGACGAAGGCCAGCGCCCACCATCCCATTGCGATGCCGGTGGCTTCAGGCAAGGTGATGACGCCCGAGGCCGTGGCCTTGTACCACTCGTCAAGGCCGGGGGTGAATTCGGCATAGGCCCATACGCCGGCCAGCATGCCCAGCACGAACAGCATGCCGTCCTTGCGCCCGGTGGCGACGGCCGCCATCGAGGTGCCTGGGCAGTAGCCGCCGATCACGAAGCCGGCACCGAAGAGCAGGCCGCCGCCGATCTGCGCCGTCCAGTTGGTCTGCTCGAGGTAGATCTCCGACATGTCGAACAGCCCCGCGCCCGACAGCAGCGCCAGGCCGACCAGCGTGGTGACGACGGCGCTGAACATCACCTTCACGACCGCCATGTCGTAGAGGTAGAACACGGCAGTGAGCTTGCGTGCGCTGCCGAAACCGGCGCGCTCGAGCGCAAAGCCGAAGCCCACGCCCAAGGCCAGCGCGATGGCCAGCTCGGCAACGGCCGAGAACTCGTGATAGCTGGACAGCGGGAACATCACAACCACTCCTTGCGCACGAACTGCGCCACGATGAAGGCCGCCAGGAAGACGGCCCCCAGGAAAACCAGCCCGCTGACGTTCAGCGCGGCCGAACCGGTCAACGCCTGGCCGCTGGTGCAACCCTTGGCCAGCTTGGCGCCGAACGCGGCGATGAAACCACCGACGAAGGCCAGCACGAGGCGCTGCCGGTCGGTGATGCGCGGACCACGCTCGGTGGTGAGGCGGATGCGGTTCGCCTGCCAGCCCGACAGCGCCGCGCCGGCCAGGGCGCCGACGAGCAGGAACAGGGTCCAGTTCAGCAGCGGCTGGCCGTCGTTCCAGTACTTGAGGTGCACCAGGCTTTGCTGCATGTGCTCGACGTCGACGATCCCGGCCAGCCAGGTGGCCACGGCGGCGAATCCTGCCGTGGCGCCCAGGCCGCGGCCGGTGACGACGTAGGTCGTCAGCAGCACCAGGCCGAGCAGGAAGCCGGCCAGGTAGGGGTTCATGAAGGCTTTCGCGACCGCCTTGTCGGCGACCGCCGATGTGCGCAGCGGCGCGTGGGTCAGGGTGTTCATCCGAGGGCTTCTCCTATACCCCATATGGTATCAAAGAAAGATGGAACGTCCAGTCCTGGGGGGGGCGTTGGTAGGTCATGAATTCAGCGCGGCCGGCAGCACCTGGGCATGTGCTGATCCAGGTCAAGCGTCGGCCACGGCGGCCACGGCACCAAGGTGTCGCGCCGCGGGGCCGCAAGTGCCGCGGCGCGCCGTTTCAGCGCGGCGTGATCTTGAAGCTGCCGTCCTTGGCGATCTCGATCTCGTTGTTCAGGAACGCGACCTGGAAGCCGGCTTCCTTGAGCTTGTGATAGGCCATCTCCGCGCGGATGCCGGTGAGGCAATGCGCGACGATGCGCTTGCCCTTGGGCAGCTCGGCGATGCGAGCCTGCAACTCGTCGTCAGGGATCAGCATGGCGCCCTTGATCATGCCCTGCTGCGCCTCGTCGGGGTTGCGCACGTCGAGGATCAGCACGTCGGCCGGCGTCTTCCTGGCCAGCGTCGTGAACTCGGCCACCGGCAGCGAACCGGCGCGCGGCTTGGGCGCGTAGGCGATCTGCCTGGGCGCCGGCACGCCGCTCTCGATGGCGTAGGCCGCCGCCGGCCAGCCGACCATGCCGCCGCTCAGCACCATCACGTTGCGCCGGCCGGCCTTGACCAGCGCTTCCGCCACCGCCACGGCCTGCTCGCCGCCGCGGCCGTCGTAGACGATCAGCGGCGCCTTCAGCTTCCGGTCGGGCAGCGACTTGCGCACCGCGGCCATCTGCCCCAGCGGCATCGAGACGGCGCCCTTGACGTGGCTGCTGGCCGCGTCGTCGGCCGTGCGCGCGTCGATCATCACGTGCGGGATGTCGCGGTCGACGTAGGCCGCCTTGACGAAGGCCGGCGTGGTGACGAGAGGGTTGCGCGTCTTCCACTCGGGCTCGCCCTCGCGGTAGACACGCAGGTTGCCGTAGCCCATCCGCTGCGCCTTCTTCAGCGAGTTCGGGCTCAGCGTGCAGGTGATGCCGCCGCAGTAGAAGACGACGAGCTGCGCCTTGTCCCTGGGCAGGCGGTCGGCGAACCTGTCGAAGCCGATGAAGGGCAGATGGATGGCACCGGGCAGCGCACCTTCCTGGAAGCGCACCAGCGGGCGTGAGTCGATCAGCGTGAACGGCGTCTTGCCCGGGCCTTCATTCACCAGCTTGGCCACGCCGGCGCAGTCGATGAGGTTCTTCGGGTCGATCTTGACGGGCCCCTCGAAGTGGATCTCGGTGGCGAACTTGGCGCCGTCCTTCTCGACCCATGTGACCTGGGTCTCGTGGCGCGCCTTCACGTCGCGCAGGTGTTCGGCCTTCTTGTCGACCCCGTCGTCGACGACCTTCAGCGTCTTGGCATCGAAGCGCAGGAGCTGCGGCGCCTTGCCGCCGACGTCGATCTGCATCGACAGCGACTTGAAGGCCACCGACTCGAAGTAGCCACCGACCTGGTTGGCCTCGAGCTTGTGGCAGGCCGTACACATGGCCGGCTGGGGTGGCTTGGCCGGCTCGGCCGGGGCCGCAGCGGGCGCCGCGGTCGCCTGTGCAAAGGCCAGTTGCACGCCCAGCGCGAGCGTGGCCATCAGGGTGGTGCGAAACATGTTGGACCATTCTTGGTAGACGGCAGGAACCCGCGGCGCGCGCCGGGCCCGTGTGCGGCCCACCCGCGCCGCGCGAACCTCACTGGAAACGGTGCGAGTACATCGGCTGGGCGTTGGTCTGCGTGTGCGTGACGAGCACGCCCATGGCGGTGGAAATGGGGCCGTAGCCCTCCATCAGCACGCCGTCGGTGGCCAGCGCGGGCAGCGCGACCATCGCCAGGGCGAGGGGTGAGGCTTCTTGGGTTCGGCGAGTGAGCTTCATGGGGATCCTTGACGGTTCTTGTTGTCGAAGCGTCGGTGCACGCGCTGCGCTGGCGCGCAGGTTCAGTGCGCCAGCGACAGCACGGGCACGATCTCGCTGGCCTGGCCCGCGTTGACCATGATCCAGCGCAGCGTGTAGCCGCCCACCAGCACCAGCACGGCCGGCGCCACGGTGTGCCTGACCGTTTGCGAGAGCTCCAGCGCCTGCCAGGCCAGCGGCAGCAGCACGCCGGCCACGACAACGCCGCCCCAGAAGGCCAGCGCGTAGGGCCCTGTGGTGATGAGCGAGGCCGCCACCGCGTGCGAAGCCGACGAGGTGTGGAGGTTGACGAGCAGGATGAAGATGAACACCAGCTCGGCCACCAGGAACATCTGGTCGTAGCGCACCAGCGAGTGCGCCGTGTCGGCGTCGGGGTGGCGCGGGCCCAGGGGTTGCAGCATCGCCGAGAGCGCGCCGCCCACCAAGCCCTGCGGCGCACGGCGGCCCTGCAGCAGCGTGGCGGCGATGTGCATCGCGGCCACACCCGCCGACAGGCCCGAGACCAGGAACAGGGGGCCGAGGATGGCGCTGTTCCACAGCGGTCGCGCGACCATGGTGTTGAGCAGGATGCCGGTGTAGATGCCCAGCGCGATGCCCAGGCCCAGGTTGGCCCAGCCCAGCACGCGCAGCCACGACGGGCTGCCGGTGAGGGTGTCCGACAGGCGCTGAAGCGCCGGCACGGTGCGGCCCAGCCACGGCCAGGCCTGCGGCAGGCGGATCAGCGCCGAGACCAGCAGCACGCCGTAGACGATGATCAGCACCCACGAGCCCCAGGCCATAGGCGACGTGACCTGGAAGGTCAGGTAGATGCGCCAGACGTAGAGCCTGTGCGTCAGGTCGAGCAGCAGCGCCAGCATGCCGACGTTCATCAGCACGAAGGCCAGCAGCGGGGTCTGCATCGAGAAGTAGCGGCGCGTGTCCTCGCCCTTGGCCAGCCGCAGCATGGCCAGGCCGCCGATGACCATCATGCCGGCGACGATGCCGCCGACGAAGAGGTAGAGCGGGATCTCCCAACTCCACACCGCCAGCTGCGGGTCGACGAGCGGGTTGTGGCGCGTGGTGGTGAACTCGAGCATGGCGGCTGCTCCTTCAGGTCAGGTAGAAGATGCGCGGCTTGGTGCCGGCTTCGGGCAGCAGCGTGTGGTGCTTGCGCGTGGCCAGCAGCGCATTCACCGCGCTCTTCGGGTCGTCGAGATCGCCGAAATGCATGCAGTGCGTGGGGCACACCGAGACGCAGGCCGGGTCCTTGCCTTCTTTCACGCGGTGCAGGCAGAAGGTGCATTTGTCGACACAACCTTCGGGGTGCACGCAGCGGGCGTCGTAGGGGCAGGCGGCGATGCAGGCCTTGCAGCCTATGCACTTGTTGGCCGTGACCTGCACCGTGCGGCCGAAGTCCTCGACGTGGCTCGCGCCGGTGGGGCAGCAGCTCACGCAGGGCGGGTTGTCGCAGTGGTTGCAGCGCTCGGAGCGGATCTCCATCGTGAGCTGCGGGAAGGTGCCGCGCACCTCGGTGACGATGCAGTCGCGGCAGTAGCCCAGCGGCACGTCGTTCTCGACCTGGCAGGCGACGACGCAGTCCTGGCAGCCTACGCACTTTCGCGTGTCGATGACCATGGCAAGGCGGGGCATATCAACTCTCCTGCAGGGTCGTCCCAAAGGGGACTTGCGCCGCCTCGGGGGGCGGTGATCGAAGTGAGCGTGGGGGCCTCATTTCAGGCCTCCTTGACGAAACCGACGAAGTTGGTGTGGATGCTGGTCGCACCCATGATCGGGTCGGTCTTGTAGTGGGTGTTCAAGCCCCCGGCACTGGCGCCCTTGAGGTAGGCCGACTTCAGCATCTTGTTGGTGTTGCCGAAGCCGTAGACCATGTAGACGGTGTCTTCGCGGATGCGCTGCGTGGCCTTGACGCGGATGCGGTTGCTGAGCACGCCGTCCTGGTTCTTCAGCCGCACGTACTGGCGGTTCTTCAGCCCCAGCTTCGCGGCCGTGGCGTTGTTCACCCACACCTCGTTGTCGGGCATCAAGTCCTGCAGCAGCGGGTTGCTCTGCGTGCGGCTGAAGGTGTGCACCGGCGAGCGCCCGGTGATGAGGCGGAAGTGCCCGGCGGGTGCCTCGGGGTGCCTGGTGTACCTGGGCACGGCGTCGAAGCCCTTGGCGGCCAGCTGGTCGGACCAGAACTCGACCTTGCCGCTGGGCGTGGCGAACTCCAGTTCCAGCCCCTCTTCGACCGTGATCGGCTGGTGCGCGGCCATGATCACGCCTTCGGTCTTCAGCTTCTCCCAGCTGTGGCCCGACTTCTCGACGCGCAGCGACAGGTACTCTTCCATGTCCTTGAAGGGCATGCAGGCACCGACGCCCAGCTTCTCGGCCAGCTGCTTGGCGATCCACCACGCCGGCTTCTGGTCGTGCGGCGCGGCCACCACGGGCTGGCGCAGCGAGGCCCAGCCGTTGCGACCGAAGCCCGTCAGCAGTTCGTCGTGGCGCTCGAGGAAGACGGTGTCGGGCAGGACGACGTCGGCCCAGCCCGCCGTTTCACCGGGCACGGTGTCGCAGACCACCAGCAGGTCCAGGTTCTGGATCGCCTTGATGGTCTCGGCCTCGTTCGGCAGCGCCTGCATCAGGTTGGTCGAGTAGACGAACCAGCCCTTCACCGGGTACGGCTTGCCGCTGATCGTGGCGTCGCGGATGCTGGTGGTGATGCCCTCGTCGGCAAACGGGTACTGGTCGGCCTCGGCGCCGTCCAGCCGCGGCCTGGTGTGCTCGGGGTACTTGGGCAGCGGATAGGGCGCGATCTTGATGCCCTGCGAGATGAACATGCCGCCGTTGCGGCCGTAGTTGCCGAGCAGCGCGTTGAGCAGCGCGATGCCGCGGCTGCGCTGGGTGTCGTCGCCGTACCAGTTGAAGCGCCGCCCCGGGTGCACGACGGACGCCGGCCGGTGGCGGGCCATCTCGCGCCCCGCGGCGCGGATCAGTTCGGCCGGCACGTCGCACTGCTCGGCCGCCCACTCGACGGTGTAGCCCTTGATCTCGGCGACGAACTTGTCGAAGCCGTGGCCGTAGCGCTCGACGAAGGCCTTGTCGTAGCGGCCCTCGCTGACCAGCAGGTTCATCCAGGCCAGCAGCAGCGCCAGGTCGGTGCCGGGTTTCACCGGCAGCCAGTACTTGGCCTTGCTCGCCGCCACCGAGTAGCGCGGGTCGACGACGATCACCGTGGCCTTGCGCTCGACGGCCTGCGCGAACTCCTGCACCTGCGAGTTGTGCATGTTCTCGCCCAGGTGCGAGCCGATGAGCACCAGGCAATCGGTGCTCCTGATGTCGATGGGCTCGGGGCTGCCGACGCCGGCGCCGTAGGTCAGCATGTAGCCCACGTCGCGCGCGCCGCGGCATTGCGCGTAGGACGAGCCGGCGTGGTTGATGACGCCCCAGCTCTTCAGCGCATGCTGGATGAAGCGCTGGCCGAAACCGTGGTTGAACAGCGCCACCGACTCCGGGCCGTGCTCGGCCTTGATCTTGTTCATCTTCTCGGCGACGAAGGAGAGCGCCTCGTCCCAACTCACGGCCTTCCACTGTTCCTTGCCGCGCTCGCCCACGCGCAGCAGCGGCTGGCGCAGACGGTCGGGGTCGTAATGCGCGCCGACGGCGCCGGTGCCGCGCGGGCACAGCCGACCCATGCTCTGCGGGTCGCGCGGGTTGCCCTCGAACTTCCACAGCTTGCCGTCGCGCAGGTGGGCGATGCCGCCGCAGCGCCAGAAGCACATCTCGCAGAAGGTGGGGATCTGCGTCACGGTGCCCGCGGCCGGCGCCGCGGCCTGGGCCCCACCCGTCCAGGCCTGCCAGGAGCCGGCCAAGCCGGTGGCGCCAACGGTGGCGGTGGAGATGGCGAGAAAGCGCCGGCGCGAGAGTGCTTGCATGGGGTACCTCAGCGTCTTGCCGCACCGCCTTGCCAGCCCTATCGGCCCTGCCCGGCGGTGCCGCGTTCCGATGCCCCATAGGGTATACAGCGCCCGCGCTGGCAAGCTGACCCAGGTCAATCAATCATCGGGTTTACCCGTATTTCTGAGCGCAGGGCGCGATCGGGCGGGCTGGGCGCAGCCTGGCCCCGGGGGCCGTCAGAACCGCGAGCCCGACGGCAGCCGTTCGGCGCCGGCAAGGGCTCGCCTGGCCTCGGCGTCGGCCGTCGCCGCCTCGGCACGCTGCCCAAGGGCCCGCAGCGCCTGCGCCAGCCCGCCCAGTGACCAGCCGTTGCCAGGGTAGTGGCGCAGGTCCTGGCGATAGACCTCGGCCGCCGCGCCCGGCTGCCCCGCGGCCAGCTGCGCGGCGCCCAGGGCGTGCCGCGTCGGCGCCAGCCACAGGTGGGGTTCGTCGTAGGCCAGCGCGTCTTCCACGGCTGTCGCCTCGCGCAGCAGCGCCACCGCGGCCGGCGTGTCGCCTCTTTCGCCCTTCGCCAGATGCAGTTCGGCCTGCAGCGTGAGCACCGCGATCTGTACCAACTGCGACGCCGGATGGATGTTCTTCAGACGAAAGCCCGCCAACGCCGGATCGGCCGCCAGCGCCTGCAGCCGCGCCAGTTCCTGCCGCGCCGCAGCGCCCTGCCCGCTGCGCGCCAACGCCGTGCCGCGCGCGAAGTGCCAGATGGCCAGCGGATAGGGCGCGGCCCCGTCGGGCGGCGCGGTGCCGCGCAGCAGCGCGTCCCACTGGCCGAAGCGCACCAGCGTGAAGTAAGGCAGCACGGCGTACTGCTGCACGATGGCCGTGCCGGGGTCGCGCCGCGCCGGCCCGCAGGCCGCCGGCCACGCCGCCTGCGCGGCCTCCAGCGCCAGCGTCTGGCGCCCGGCCATGCCCGCCGCCGCCCACAGGAAGTGGTGGTTGTGCGCCACGTAACCCACGCGGTAGGCACCCAGCGCGTCGACCTGCGCGAGATAGGCTTCGTCGGCAGCGATCGAGCGCTGGTTGGCGGCGATGGCCTCGTCGAAGCGCCCTGTGCGCATGTCGATGTGCGAGGCCATGTGCAGCAGGTGGCCCGAGCCCGCAAAGGCATGGCGCAGCAGGTCGGCGCTGGCACGCGCGCGCGCCGGATGCGGCGACGACTCCTGCAGGTGAATCCAGTAGTGGTGTGCGCCGGGGTGGCGTGGCTGCAGCGCCATCGCGCGCCGCAGCAGGGCCTCGATCTGCGGTGTCCAGGGCTGCGCGCGGCCGTCGGGCTGCCACCAGTCGTAGGGGTGCAGGTTGAGCAGCGATTCGGCGGCCAGCAGCGCCACGTCGGCGTCGCGCGTGTGCCGGCGCGCCAGTGCCCGCATGCGCTGCGCGTAGGCCTCTTCATCGATGTCGCGCCCCGGCGGGTGGCGCAGCGAGAGGGCTTCGATGAGTGCCCGCCGCACAGGTGTCGCGCGCCCGGCATGGGCACGCGCCTGGCGCAGCGCCTCGGCGACGCGCGGCGCAGCGTCGGGCGCCATGTCGCTGTTGATGTTCGGCCCCAGCGCCCAGGCCAGCGCCCACCAGGCGCTGGCGCAGCGGGGCTCCAGTGCCACCGCCGCCTGCAGTGATCGCGCGGCCTCCTCGGGATTGAAGCCGTAGACCAGCAGCACGCCCTGGTCGGCATAACGCTGAACCTGAGCGTTTCGCGTTTCGACCGCGAAGCGCCAGCCGTCCAGCCCGCGCAGCAGGGGTGCCGCCGGGCTCGCAGGCCGGGCCGGGCCGCCGGCGGCGCCGGCGGCGCGCCACCACGCCGCGCAGCAGCCCACGGCCAGCGCCGCGGCCACACGGCGCCGGCCCGGCTCGAACTTGGGTTGTCTTGCGTCGGGTCTGGGCACGCGGCGGTCGGCGGCTGTGAAGTCCAGCCGGCAGTGTGCCCGATCGGGGCGTTCGCACAAGCCGTGGCGCGGCGGCAACGCGGCCCGCGGCCACAGCAACGGCAGTGCGCAGGCTCAACGCGGCCGCGTGTCGCGGTGCCGAGCATTCACTCAGGGGTAGGCACATTGAGGCCACCCCGGAGATCAGTTACCACGGAGGATCCAATGCGCAAGTTACTTCTTCCCGTCGCCTTCGGGCTGGCCATGTTGTCGATGTCGGCAGCGCAGGCACAAAGTGGCCAGGGCTACCTCGGCGGGGCGGTTGGCTTGGGGAATATCAGCGTCAACTGCGCCGACCTGGAAAGTTGCGACAAGTCCAACACCGGCGGCAAGCTTTATGGCGGCTACCGCTTCCCTAGCCACTGGGCCGTCGAAGCCGTCTACTTCGACTGGGGCAAGGTGACCGGCCGCTACACCGACACGGTGGTGCCTGCGGCAGGCAACGCGGTGCCGCTGGCAACCTCGCCGATCACGGTGACGGTGGACGGCAAGCTGCGCGCCAGCGGCTGGGGCCTCGGCGCGGCCTACATCGCGCCGCTTGCTTCGCACTGGAACGGCGTGGCACGCCTGGGCGTGATGCGCAACAAGGGCAAGATCACCGGCACGGGCTCGGCCTTGGGTGTGACGCTGAGCGAGACGTCGTCGACCTCGGCGACCTTCGCCTACTTCGGCCTGGGTGTCGGCTACAACCTGACGCCGAACCTGGCGATCACCGGTGAAGCCGACTTCTCGCGCGTCAAGTACGGCGCCGAAGACGCCTTCGATAAGGACAACGTGCGGCTGCTCTCGCTCGGCCTGCGTTATGCCTTCTGAAACCTCTGGCCCGCGGCGGCGGGCCCGCACATAGCCATGCCGGCTCGGGACGTGAACGCCATGCGCCGTGTCCTGCTCGCGCTGGCGTGCGCGGGCTGGGTGGGCTGCGGCGGTGGCGGCGGCGGGCCGACGCCGCTGGTCGTCAACAGCGTGCTCGACAGCACCAGCCCGCCCGCCGGCAGCGTGACGCTGCGCTCGGCGCTGGAGGCCGCCGCGCCCGACCAGCCCATCCACTTCGACGCCACGCTCGACGGCGCCACGATCACGCTGACTTCGGTGGCCGACGAACACACGCGGCTCAAGGGCGAGGTGATGGGCATTCGCGACGAGCCCAGCGGCCCGCTGTCCTACCTCGTCGGCTACTTCGACCGCGACTACGGCCGCTCGGCGCTGGTGGCGCGCAAGAACGTGGTCATCGACGCCTCGGCGCTGCCGTCGGGCATCACCATCGCCTGGGGCGGCGGTGACACGCCGGGCGCGCGCGTGCTCGCGGTCGAAGGCCACCTGACGCTCGTCAACGTCGCCATCCGCGGCGGGCGCAGCCGGGCCCAGGCGCTGGTGCCGCAAGGCACTTACCCGCAGCCCTGGACGCTGGCGCGCGGCGGCGCCGTGGCCGTGTGGGGTGTGGCGCGGCTGGTCGACTGCCGGCTGCACGACAACCGCGTGCAGGGCGACTTCGACGCCTCGCGCGACCGCGGCGCGTTCGGCGGCGCGGTGTACGCCGACCTTGTCGAGATCGAGCGCTGCGAGATCAGCGGCAACGACGTGCTCGGCGGCGGCGCCGCCGGCGGCGGCGTCTTCGTGGTCGGTGGCGCCGGCCATGCGGGCACGTTGTCGACGGTGTCGAAGTCGGCCGTCACCGGCAACCGCATCCGCGGCCTGTTCGCCTACGGCGGCGGGCTCTTCACCGACGGCGGCGGCATCGGCAACAGCAAGACGTTGCGTGTGATCAACAGCACCGTGGCGCGCAATCTCGTGGCGCCGCCGCCCGGGCTGCCGGCCTCGCTGCTGCGCGCCCAGGGCTACTGGCGCGGCGGCGGCCTGTACATGTCCAACGGCCGGCTCGAACTGATGGCCAGCACCGTGGCCGAGAACGAGACGCAGGGCCTGGCGCGCACCGACAGCCGCGGCCGGCGCAACCTGGCCGGTGGCATCGCCGCCACGGTGGGCGACGCCCATGCCGCCGAGCAGATGACCATCGGCCACAGCGTGATCGGCGGCAACGTGGTGCAGGAGGTGGGCGGCGCGCGCTACGCGCACGACGTCTTCACCGGCTCGCTGGTGCACTTTCGCAGTGCCGGCCACAACCGCATCGGCGTGCTCGATTTCAGCCAGCTGCTGGTGCCGGTGGGCAGTTGGGATTGGCAGTCGCTGAGCCGCCGCCACTACCCGCAGGTCGGCGACCGCACCATCGCCGGCCTCGACGAGGTGCTCGACCTGGCCGGCGGCGTGCAGCGCTCGGCCACCGCGCTGTCGCTCGGCGTCGACGCCGGCAACGCGGCCGTGCTGCACTATCAGCCGCGAGGCGACGCGCTGGACCAGATTCCGGCGCCGGCCTACACGCTGCCCGAGACCTGGGGCCAGTACCGCGTGGCCGCGGGCGGCCGCGACGACTTCCTGGCCATCGTGCTGGCGCGGCTCGAAAGCCGCTACGCCATGCCCGGGTTCGCGGCGTCGTTCACGGCGGCCTTCGAGGCCTACCTCGCGGCCGTCGATGCCGACGCGGCGACAACGGGCACGCAACCCTACCTGTCGCCCACGGGGCAGCCCATCCTCACGCTGGCCGACACGCTGTTCTTCGGCCCGGCGCAGACCTGGCCCCGCGAGCAGGCCAACCAGCCCTACGTCGAGTTCTGGCGTCGGCTGGACACCGAACTGGCCGCACGCGCGCCCGCCGGCCTGGGCCCCGAAGGCTTGGCCGACAGCGCCTGGCAACGGCTGTTCAGCCCGGGGGCGCTGACCGAGAACCCCGCCATCACGATCGACATCGACACGCAGCCGCGCCTGACGGTGCAGCGCCCGGCCTTCGACCAGCGCGGCACGCCGCGATCGTCGTCGGGCGCGGCCGACATCGGGGCTGTGGAGCGGCCATGACGCATCCGCTGGCCGTGGCCGCTGCGGCGGCGCCGGACAGCTTTACCTGAGCTTTACCTGAACTTTACCGGCGCTGGGGCGAGCCCGGGTCAACGAGCGCGTGCAGGCCACGTTTGAAGCTCCAGCGGAGCGGTTTCCGCGCAGGAGCAAGACATGGTCTGGAGCCGACGGGTTCTGAAGCTGGGTGCGATCGCCCTGCTGGGTACGACGCTTAGCGGCTGCATCGTGCTGCCCTATGGCGCCGGGCACGGCCCTCGCCGCGGCCATCTCGCCGCCCCCAGCCAGGAGCACCCGGCGATGCAGGCGCCGGCGCCGCAATACCGGCGCAGCCACTAGTCGTCAGCCGTTCTTCGCCAGTCGCTGCGCGGCGGCCTCAGCCGTCGACCAGCGCCTCGGCCACCAGTTCGGCGATGTCGCGCGAGCGTGCCGTCGCGTCCACCAGCGCGCCCAGCCCGTCACCCACCATCACGGCGCAATACGGGCAGGCCGTGGCGATGGTCTGCGGCGAGACGGCCAGCGCCTGCTCGACCCGCAGCACGTTGATGCGCTTGCCCAGCGTCTCTTCCATCCACATGCGGCCGCCGCCCGCGCCGCAGCACATGGCCTTCTCGCGGCTGAGCGACATCTCCAGCGGCGTGTCGGCGCACAGCCGCGCCAGCACCGCGCGCGGGGCCTCGAACTCGCCGTTGTGGCGGCCGAGATAGCAGGGGTCGTGGAAGACCACGCGCTGCAGCGCCGCGCCCACCTGGATGCGCCCCTGCGCCAGCAGCTCGGCGATCAGCTGTGTGTGGTGCACGACCTCGTAGTGGCCGCCGAACTCGGGGTACTCGTTGCGCAGGCTGTTCATCGCATGCGGGTCGCAGGTGACGATGCGCTTCACGCCGCGTTCGTTCAGCCTGCCCGCCAGTGAAGTCGCCAGCTGCTGGAACAGCATCTCGTTGCCGGTGCGGCGCACGCACTCGCCGGTGCTGCCCTCGTCGGCGCCCAGCATGCCGAAGCGCACGCCGGCACGCTGCAGGATGGCGACGAAGGCGCGCGCGATCTTCTGGCCGCGCGGGTCGAAGCTCATCGCGCTGCCGACGTAGAACAGCAACTCCAGCCCGGCCATGTCTTGCGCCGATCGCACCTGCTTCACGCCCAGGCCCTGCGCCCAGTCGCCGCGCTGCGCGGCCTGCAGGCCCCAGGGGTTGCCCTGGGCTTCGTAGGCCTCGTAGACCTTCTTCAGCTCGTGCGGAAACTCGCCTTCGATCATCACCTGGTGCTGGCGCAGGCGGAAGAAGCGGTCGAGGTGCTCGAGCTCGATCGGGCAGGCCGCCTCGCAGTAGCCGCAGCTGGTGCAGGCCCACAGCGTGTCGGGGCCGATCACCGGGCCCACCAGCGGCGGCAGTTCGGCCTTGGCGTCGGCGCCGACCAGCGCCGCACGCTGTTCGACGAGATGGTGCTTGAGGCTGTCGTTCACGCCCTTCATCGACAGCGGCTTGCCCGTCAGGTGCGTCGGGCAGGCGTCCTTGCAGCGCCCACACTCGGTGCAGGTGAAGACATCGAAGGCGTCCTTCCAGAGCAGGTCGCGCGCGGTGCGCACGCCGGCCTTCATGTCGGCCTCGTCGGTGGCTTCCATGAGCCGCTCGATGTCGACCGAGGGCACACGGTTCGCCGGCCGGCCGCGGCGCAGGAACAGCGCCGGCAGCGCCGTGACGATGTGGAAGTGCTCGCCCAGCGGCAGCAGCACCAGGAAGCCGAACACCAGCGCCATCTGCGCCCAGTAAAAGCCCGTGTAGGCGGTGTGCAGCGTGGCCGTGGGCAGGCCCTGGAAGGCCGCCGCGACGGCGCTGCCGGCGAACGCCCAGTCGCGCTCGTGGGCGATGGCCGGCCAGTGTTCGGCCAGCAGCGCGAAACGCAGGCCATCGAAGGCGAAGTCGGTGAGCATGATGGCCCCGATGAGACCCAGCACCAGCACGGCCTCGCGGTTGGGTTCCAGCCGCGCCGGGCGCAGCACGAAGCGGCGCCACAGGCCATACAGCACGGCCAGCGTCACCGCCACCTCGACGAAGTCCTTGAAGGCCGCGAAGGGCCCGCCGAACCAGGGCACGAAGGCGAAGCTCTCGCTGTAGCCGATGGCGATGAGCTGCAGCTTGCGCAGCAGCAGCGACATGAAGCCGAGAAAGATCACGGCGTGCATCAGCCCCGGCTTCCACTCGAACCGCAGCATGCGCCGCTGCAGCAGGCCGTTGCCGAGCACGCTGTGCAGCCGCTGCGCCGGCGCGTCCCAGCGCACCGCAGGCTGCAGCGCCAGCACGATGGCCAGCTTGCGCCACACGCCCCAGCCGAAGCCGGCCAGCGCGGCCACCATCAGCAGGCTGATGCCCAGCGGACTCATCCTGGCCGCACGGCGTCAGCGACCAAGCTTCCCGCCATGGAACCGGCTCTGCCGGGCCATGGGCGGACGGCCCCCCTGGGGGGTAGCGAGCGCGAGCGAGCTCGGGGGCAAGTCAATACCGCCCGTGCTGCTTGACGATGTAGTTCGTCAGCTCGGCCGCCTGCACCGCCAGCCGCGTCTGCATCGTGTGGCCGGTGCGCAGGATGGTGCGCATCACCGCATACAGCACACGGGGGTGGCTGTCGATCAGCGACTCGAGGCCCTCGCGTTCCAGCACCAGCACATGCGCCTCGCTTGCGGCGCGCAGCGAGGCGTAGCGCGGCTTGCCGTCCAGGAAGCCCAGCTCGTGCACCAGGTCGCCGGCCTTCAGCGTGATCAGCGTCTCTTCGCCGGGCTGGCCGGGCTGCTTGACGATGGCCAGCGTGCCGTCGACGATGGCGTAGAGGTGGTTGTCGACCGTGCCCTCGCGCGCCAGCACTTCGCCGGCTTCGCAGGGCTGCAGCGTCAGCACACCGGCGAGCGCGGCCGTTTGCTCGTCGTTCAGGCCTTCGGCCAGTCGGCAGGCACGGGTGGCGGTGCGCAGGTCGGGTGGGCATGCGGTCATGGCTCGGGGCCTCGGCGATGCGGCCCGCGGGGCCGCGACGTTTGCACGATAGGCGGCACGCCGCGGCAGCGCTTGACGCAGGTCAACGGTCGGCCGGCGCTGCCGGCGATACACCCAGCGCCTCGGCGCGGCGCGCGATGGCGCGTGTCATGCCCTTGAACAGGAACAGGTGCGCCGGCACCAGCACGTACCAGTACATCAGGCCCCACACGCCCTGCGGGTGCCAGTAGGCCGTGACGCCGATGCGCGTGCGGCGCTCGCCTTCGGCCGTGCTGGGCAGCGGGTCGATCTCGAACTCGAGCACGCCCGAGCCCGGCGAACGCATGCCGAAGTTCAGCGTCAGGCGGTGGCACTGCTCGATGCCCAGCACCGTCCAGTAGTCGACGCGGTCGCCCAGGCGCAACTCGGTGGGGTGGCGCCGGCCCTTGGTCAGCCCGGGGCCGCCGATGAGCCAGTCCAGGAAGCCGCGCACCCACCACAGCCAGCCCATGTAGAAGTAGCCGCTGTCGCCGCCCAGCGTGCTGACGATGCGCCACAGCGCCTCGGGCGACGCCGCGGACTCGGCCGCGCCGCCGGCGCGCTTGGCGTAGTAGGCGTTGTCGATGGAAAAGCCGCGGAACATCAGCAGCCCTTCGGTCCAGCGCGCGGCCACCTGCTGCCGGCGCTCGGCATCCAGCGCCGCCTGCAGCGATTCGCCGAACGAGAGCAGGTGCTGCGGCACGAGGCGCTGGATGGGGCCGTTGTCGGCCGGCAGGTCGTGCTTGAGCCCGCCGATGAGCGCGCGCGCGATGCTCGCCGGCACCGCCGTCACCAGCCCCAGCCAGTACGACGACAGCGTGGGCGACAGGAAAGGCACGGCGATGATCACCGGCTTGCGGCCCACCGCACGGCCATAGGCCAGCATCACCTCGCGGTAGCTGATGTAGTCGGGGCCGGCGGCGTCGAGCACCTGGCCGGCGGCCTCGTCGATGTGCGGCAGGCGCACCATGTATTCGAGCAGGTTGTCCAGCGCGATGGGCGCCGAGCGCGAGTCGACCCAGCGCGGCGTGAGCATCAGCGGCAGGTGGTTGACGAGGTCGCGTATTACCTCGTAGGCCGCCGAGCCGGGCCCGACGATGATGCCGGCGCGCACCTCCGTCACCGGCACCGGCCCCTGGCGCAGGCAGACACCCGTGTCGCGCCGCGACACCAGGTGCTCCGACTTCGGATCGTCGGGGATCAGCCCGCCCAGGTAGACGATGCGCCGCACGCCGGCAGAGGCCGCCGCGGCAGCGAAGTTCTGCGCCGCCTCGAGGTCCAGCGCGCCGAAATTGCGGCCGGCGGCCATCGAATGCACGAGGTAGTAGGCGGTGTCAACGCCCCGCAGCGCCGGGCCCAGCGTGGCCGGCTGCAGCGCGTCGGCCTCGACGAGCTCGGCGCCGGCCCAGCCGCGCGCCTCCAGCGTCTTGCGGTTGCGGCCGCTGGCGCGCACCGCGCAGCCCTCGCGCAGCAGGCGCGGCACGAGATGGCTGCCGATGTAGCCGGTGGCGCCGAACACCAGCATGCGCGCCGTGGCGGGCACTTGCGGGGCCAGCGCCGCGGCGGTGCCCTCGTCGACGCCGTCATCGGCGGAAGTGACCTTGGGCTCCATCGCGTGCACGGCTTCCCTGCTGATATCGTCCGGCGGCGCGGCGCCCGGCAAGGCCGGCCGGGGCGCGCCAACTTGTACGAGCGAGTATCCGTCATGTGCTTCACCCTTCCCCTGCGGCCGCTGGCCGGGACGTCATGAACGAGCTGTCACGCAGCTTCGGCAAGCAGACGGTCGACGAGATCGAGCGCGAGCAGCGCATCCGCCGCGTCTTCGAGGCCGTGGCGGCGCGCTACGACCTCATGAACGACCTCATGAGCATGGGCATCCATCGCCTGTGGAAGCGCAGCTTCGTGAAGCTGGCGGCACCACGCGACGGCCAGTTCATCGTCGACCTGGCCGGCGGCACCGGCGACGTCGCCGCGCTGATGGCCGGCCCCGGCCGCCGTGTCGCGGTGTGCGACCCCAGCCTGCCGATGATGCAGGTGGGACAGGCCCGCGGCCACGCCGGCGTCGAGTGGCTCGAGGGCACGGGCGAGGCGATCCCGCTGCCCGCGGCCTCGGTCGACACGCTGACCATCGCCTTCGGCATCCGCAACGTCACGCGCATCGAGGACGCGCTGCGCGAGATCCACCGCGTGCTCAAGCCCGGCGGGCGCTTCCTGTGCCTGGAGTTCTCGACCCCCTACGCGCCGGTGCGGCCCTTCTACAACCTGTTCTCGTTCACCGTCATCCCGCGCCTCGGGGCATGGATCGCGAAGTCGCCCGAGGCCTACACTTATCTCGTCGAATCGATACGCCGGTTCCCGGACCAGCGCAGCTTCCAGCGACTCATAGAGCAGGCCGGATTCGTGAGTGTCAGTTACCGCAATCTCAGCTTCGGCATCGCCTGCATCCATGCGGGAACGCGGCCGGCCGAGGCGGGCCAGGCCTGAAATGGCGCCGGCCGCTGAAGGCAGCGCTGGTGCCGGCTTGACGGCGCGCAAGCGCCGCGCCGCCCATCATGCCGAGAATGCCCCTCATAGTCAGCAGTACGAAGGGTGCGGGGTGCATCGGCCATGAGCGTCAATCGCGGGTCCATGACCGAACGCGCCCCGGTGCGCCCGGGCTCGTTCGCGGCCTGGATGGTCGCGGTGCGGCCGCACAGCCTGCTCGTCGCCTTCAGCCCGGTGCTGGTGGGCGGCACGCTGGGGTTTTCGCGCACCGGCGCCATCGACCTCGTGGCCGCACTGCTCGCGCTGGGCGCGGCCCTGCTGGTGCAGGCCATCTCCAACATGCAGAACGACGTCGGCTACACCGCGCGCGGTGCCGAGACCGTGGGCACGCGCACGGGCCTGCCGCGCGCCACGGCCAACGGCTGGCTGAGCGCGCGCGACGTGCACGTGGGCATCGTGCTGGCGGCACTGGCAGCCACCACCATCGGCCTGCTGCTGGTGGCCTACCGCGGCTGGCCGGTGCTGGCCATCGGCGTGTCGTCGCTGCTGGCGGCGCTGGCCTACATGGGCGGCCCACGGCCCATCGCCTACACGCCCTTCGGCGAACTCGTGGTCTTCGTCTTTTTCGGCCTCGTGGCCGTGATCGGCACCGACTGGGTGCTGACGGGCGAGGTCGGCACGGCGACGCTGCTGGCCTCGGTGGCCATAGGCGCGCTGGCCGCGGCGGCGCTGGCCGTCAACAACCACCGCGACATCGCGCACGACCGGCTGGTGGGCCGCCGCACCTTTGCCGTGGTCTTCGGCGCGCGCGCTTCGCTGGGCCTGTACACGCTGGCGCTGCTGGCGCCGTTCGCGCTGGTGCCGGTGATGGCCGGCCTGTCGGGCAGCCCGGCGATGCTGCTGCCGCTGGTGCTGGTGCCGGCTGCCTGGCAGCTGCGGCGCGACTTCGGCCGCTGCGCGCCCGGCCTGGCCTTCAACGAGATCCTCTTCCGCACCTTCAGGCTCGAGCTTTGGTTCGCGGCATTGCTCTCGGCATCGGCGCTGGCCGGCCGCATGCTGGCTTGAGCGGCGCCGGCCCGGCGCGCCGTACGCGCGGCGGGCCGTGCCGCACCGGCGTGCTCGCCGCGCGTGGGCTGCCGCGATGATCGTCCACCGCTCCGCGCTGCTGCCGCTGCCCGCCGGGCACCTCTACGACATCATCGAGGCGGCCGAGCACTACCCGCGTTTCCTGCCCTGGTGCGCCGGCGCGCGCATCGTCAGCCGCGACGAGCACGAGGTCTCGGCCGACCTGCAGGTGAAGTGGGGCGGCCTGAACTTCGAGATGCGCACGCGCAACCCGAAGCGGCGGCCCGAGTACATGGCCATCCACCTCGAACGCGGGCCCTTCAGGCGCTTCGAGGGCGAGTGGCTGCTGACGGCGCTGACACCCGACGCCTGCAAGGTGGCCTTCAAGCTCGACTACGAGTTCGAGAGCGGCTTCGTGACACGCGCCGCCGGGCCGGTGTTCAAGCGCCTCACCGACAGCCTGGTCGAGGCCTTCGTGCAGCGCGCGCTGTCCACGCCCGTGGCTGCCGGGCCAGCGGCGCCGGCGCCCCTGCCAAACGCCGCCCTGCCCGCTGCAGCCCCCCCGCCCCCGACCGAGCCGCCGCCGGCCTGAGCGCCGATTGCGGGCGCGCGCGCCCGCCCCGCCACGCCTTTGACGTGGATCAGCTTTTTCGAGGTTCGCGAGAACAGACTCATGTTCGGGGTCAACGCGCCGCCGTTCGTCCGGACGGTCTGGCGCCACCCAAGCGCACTGGGGAGATCCGAATGACCGAGACCTTCTACGAAGTCATGCGCCGGCAGGGCATCACCCGCCGCAGCTACCTCGAGTTCTGCAGCCTCACGGCCGCTTCGCTGGGGCTGGCGCCGGCTTTCGCGCCGCGCATCGCCCACGCGCTCGAGACCAAGCCGCGCACGCCGGTGCTGTGGCTGCACGGCCTGGAGTGCACCTGCTGCACCGAGGCCTTCATCCGCAGCGCGCACCCGCTGGCCAAGGATGTCATCCTGTCGATGATCTCGCTCGACTACGACGACACCATCATGGCCGCCGCCGGCCACCAGGCCGAAGCCGCGCTCGAGCAGGTCATGAAGGACTACAAGGGCAACTACATCCTGGCCGTGGAGGGCAACCCGCCGCTGGGCAACGACGGCATGTTCTGCATGCCCGGCGGGCGGCCCTTCGCCGACAAGCTCAAGCACGTCGCCAAGGACGCCATGGCCGTCATCGCCTGGGGCTCCTGCGCCAGCTGGGGCTGCGTGCAGGCCGCCAAGCCCAACCCGACGACCGCGGTGCCGATCAACAAGGTCATCACCGACAAGCCCATCGTCAAGGTGCCGGGCTGCCCGCCCATCCCCGAGGTGATGACCGCCGTCGTCACCTACATCGCCACCTTCGGCCGCATCCCCGAACTCGACCGCCAGGGCCGGCCTAAGATGTTCTACAGCCAGCGCATCCACGACAAGTGCTACCGCCGGCCGCACTTCGACGCCGGGCAGTTCGTCGAGCAGTGGGACGACGAAGGCGCCAAGGCGGGCTACTGCCTCTACAAGATGGGCTGCAAGGGCCCGACCACCTACAACGCCTGCAGCACCACGCGCTGGAACGAAGGCGTGAGCTTCCCCATCGCCTCGGGTCACGGCTGCATCGGCTGCAGTGAAGACGGCTTCTGGGACAAGGGTTCGTTCTACGACCGCCTGACCACGATCACCGATTTCGGCATCGAGGCCAACGCCGACAAGATCGGCGCCGTGGCCGCCGGCATCACCGGCGCGGCCCTCGTGGCCCACGCCGCCGTCAGCGCCATCCAGCGCGCATCCAACCGCAGCAAGACCCAGGCCGAGAACAGGATGGAGGGCTGATCATGTCCATCATCGAAACCCAAGGCTTCAGCCTCGACAACAGCGGCAAGCGGGTCGTGGTGGACCCGATCACGCGCATCGAAGGTCACCTGCGCATAGAGGTCAACCTCGATGACAGAGGAGTCATCCGCAATGCCGTCAGCACGGGCACGATGTGGCGCGGGCTGGAGGTCATCCTCAAGGGCCGCGACCCGCGCGATGCCTGGGCCTTCGTCGAGCGCATCTGCGGCGTCTGCACCGGCGTGCACGCGCTGGTCTCGGTGCGCGCGGTGGAAGACGCGCTGAAGATCAAGATCCCCGACAACGCCAACATCATCCGCAACCTGATGCATGCCACGCTGTATGCGCAGGACCACCTCGTGCACTTCTATCACCTGCACGCGCTCGACTGGGTCGATGTCGTCAGCGCGCTCGGCGCCGATCCGAAGAAGACCAGCGAACTGGCGCAGAGCATCAGCAGCTGGCCGATGTCTTCACCCGGCTACTTCCGCGACCTGCAGACGCGCCTGAAGAAGTTCGTCGACAGCGGCCAGCTCGGCCCCTTCCGCAACGGCTACTGGGGCCACCCGGCCTACAAGCTGCCGGCAGAGGCCAACCTGATGGCCGTGGCGCACTACCTCGAGGCGCTCGACTTCCAGAAGGAGATCGTGAAGATCCAGACCATCTTCGGCGGCAAGAACCCGCACCCGAACTGGCTGGTGGGCGGCGTGCCGTGCTCGATCAACCTCGAAGGCACGGGGGCGGTGGGCGCCATCAACATGGAACGCCTGAACATGGTGGGCAAGATCATCGACGACACCATCGCCTTCATCGACAACGTCTACATCCCCGACCTGCTGGCCATCGCCTCCTTCTACAAGGACTGGGGCGCCATCGGCGGCGGCATCTCGAGCAAGAACCTGCTGAGCTACGGCGAGTTCCCCGACATCGCCAACGACGACAGCAACAAGAGCCTGCTGATGCCGCGCGGCGCCATCATCAACGGCAAGCTGGGCGAGATCCAGCCCGTCGACCTGAAGGACCCCGAGCAGATCCAGGAGTTCGTCGACCACAGCTGGTACAGGTACGCCGACGGCAAGAAGGGGCTGCACCCCTTCGACGGCGTCACCGACCCCAGCTTCGTGCTCGGCGCCGCCACCAAGGGCAGCAAGACCGCCATCGACCAGATCGACGAGAGCGCCAAGTACTCGTGGGTGAAGTCGCCGCGCTGGCGCGGGCACCCGATGGAAGTGGGGCCGCTGGCGCGCTACGTGCTCGGCTACGCGATGGGCAAGCCCGAGTTCAAGGAACCGGTGGACATGGTGCTGAAGAAGCTCGATGTGCCGCTGGGCGCCCTGTTCTCCACCCTCGGCCGCACCGCGGCGCGCGGGCTCGAGTGCTCGTGGGCGGCGCACAAGATGCGCCACTTCTTCGACAAGCTGATGGCCAACCTGAAGGCCGGCAACTTCGCCACCGCCAACATCGACAGCTGGGAACCGCGCACCTGGCCGGCCACCGCGCAGGGTGCGGGTTACTGCGAGGCGCCGCGCGGCGCGCTGGGCCACTGGATCAAGATCAAGGACACCAGGATCGACAACTACCAGTGCGTGGTGCCCACCACCTGGAACGCCGGCCCGCGCGACGGCAAGAACCAGATCGGCGCCTACGAGGCCGCGCTGATGAACACCGCGATGGCCAAGCCCGACCAGCCGCTGGAGATCCTGCGCACCATCCACAGCTTCGACCCCTGCCTGGCGTGCGCCACGCACGTGATGTCGCCGCAAGGGCAAGAGATCACGCGCGTCACGGTGCGCTGAAGCCCGGGAGGCCCTCATGAGCACTCACAGCAGCAAGCTCTTTCCGGTTTACGTGTGGCAAGCGCCGGTGCGCATCTGGCACTGGGTCATGGCGCTGGCCATGGTGGCGCTGGCCGTCACCGGCTACCTCATCGGCTCGCCGCTGGCGTCGGCGGGCGGCGAGGCCAGCCAGCACTTCCTGTTCGGCTACATCCGCTTCGTGCACTTCAGCGCCGGCTACCTCTTCGCGGTGATGTTCGTGCTGCGCCTGGTATGGGTGGTCGTGGGCAATCGCTTCGCGCGTGAGATCTTCCTGGTGCCGCTCAAGCTGCTGCAGCCCAGCTGGTGGGGCGGCTTCATCGACCAGACGGGCTACTACCTGTTCCTGAAGAAGAAGGCGCGTCCCTGGCAGGGCCACAACCCGCTGGCCATGGCGGCGATGTTCTTCATGTACGTGCTGGGCGCGGTGTTCATGATCGTCAGCGGCTTCGCGCTCTACGGCGAGGGCCTGGGCATGGACAGCTGGGCCCATGCGATGTTCTCGTCGTGGGCGCTGCCTATGCTGGGCTACAGCATGAACGCGCACACGCTGCACCACCTGGGCATGTGGTACCTGCTCATCTTCACCCTGGTGCACGTGTACATGGTGGTGCGCGAAGACATCTGCTCAGACGAGACCGTGATCAGCACCATGATCAACGGCTGGCGGGTGAGCAAGCAGTGAGCCTGCGTGCCGACCTCCACACCAGCGTGGCGACGCCGGCCCCGGCCGAAGACGGGCCGGGCGGCGCTGCGCCTGGCGTGCTGGTGCTGGGCATAGGCAACCTGCTCTGGGCTGACGAGGGTTTCGGCGTGCGCTGCGTCGAGGCGCTGCACCAGCGCTTCGAGCTTGCGGCGCACGTGAACATCGTCGACGGCGGCACGCAGGGCATGTACCTGCTGGACCACGTCTGCTCGTCGCCACGCGTGCTGGTGTTCGACGCCATCGACTTCAAGCTTCCACCCGGCACGCTGAAGGTGTTTCGCGACGACGAGGTGCCGGTGGGGTCCGACACCATGATGAGCCTGCACCAGGCCAGCTTCCAGGAACTGCTGTCGCTGGCGCGGCTGCGCGACCGCTTCCCCGAGAAGATCACGCTGATCGGCGTGCAGCCCGACGTGCTGGACGACCTCGGCGGCAGCCTGAGCCCCCGCGTGCGCGCCCGGCTCGACGAGGCCGTGGCGCTGGCCGTGGCCGAACTCGCGGCGTGGGGCCTGCAGGCGCGACCCCGCGACGACGCCGCCGCCGCCGAGGCGCTGAGCCCCGGCGCGCTGGCGCTGCCCGCCTACGAGAGCCGGCGCCCTTCCGCCGCAGCGGCCTGCCGCATCGGCGACGCGCGATTTCTCAACCCGGCCGACCCGGCGCAGCGCGAAGGAACCACCGGATGTGCATAGGCACGCCGATGCAGGTGGTGGCCGTCGAGGCCCACCACGCCTGGTGCGAGGCCGACGGCCAGCGTGAACGCCTGGACATGGCGCTCGTCGGCCCGCAAGCCATAGGCACCTGGGTGCTGGGTTTCCACGGCAGCGCCCGCCAGGTGATGGGCGAAGAAGAAGCCGCCCACTGCCGCGCCGGCCGCCGCGCACTGGCCGCCGTGCTGAGCGGCAGTGGCGACGTCGACGCCTGCTTTGCCGACCTCGTCGGCCGTACACCCCAGCTGCCGGCGCACCTGCTGCCGGCCGCGGCCCCACCGTCACCGCCATGAACGAAGCCCATGTCCACCCGCCGGCGCCTGACCTGCACCCGCTGCTGGCGCGCCTGGTCTACCTCACCCACGCGGCCGTGCTCGACGCCGAGGGCTTCGACGACTGGGCGCGCCAGCCCGGCGTGGCCATGGTCGTCTTCGCCGAGGACCCCGACCGCTACAAGGAGACGCTGGACCTCGCCGTCGTCGTGCCCGAGCTGCACGCCACCGGCGGCCGCCACTTCCGCGTCGGCCTGCTGCCCCCGGCCGCCTCGCGCGCCGTCGCGCCGCGCTTCGGTTTTGCACGCTGGCCGGCCTTCGTGATGCTGCGTGACGGCCACTACCTCGGCGCCGTAGACGGCATCCGCGACTGGGACGTCTACACCGCCGAGCTGCTGCGCCTGCTGGCCGCCGCCCCCACCCGGGCGCCAACGGTCGGCATCCCCGTGAAGGCCGCCGGCGCACCCGAGGCGTCGGACCCATCGTCCTGCCACTGAAGCCAGGCCACGGCCCGAAGCGACCTGGAACCTCGCCCATGCCGCCCGTGCACATCCCCATCCGCAGCCTGATGCCCGAGCCGACCGACGCCGTCGAGTACCTGCCCATGCCGCGCGAGATGAGCACCTTCGAGATGCCGCGCCGGCCCGAACCCGGTGACAAAACCGACGCCGACGACGTGGCCGGCGCGCGCGCGGTACTGGCCGCCTTTCTGGGCCACATGGACGGCTGGCTCGCCAAGGGCGGCGCGCTGCCCGCGCTCGACCTCGCCGGCCTGCCCGCGGGCACGCTGCGCGTGCTCAACGAGACGCTGGGCGAAGGCGAGGTCAGCGCCCTCGTCGAGGCCGGGCACGAGGTGCGTGTGCAGGAGACGGTGTTCGCGGGCGTCTGGCGCCAGCAGCACATCCAGGGCCCGCGGCTGCTGCACGACCTGCTGCTGGCCGCGCCCCTACCGCCGCTGCTGGGCCTGCTGGCCGCCGAGCGCGCGTCGCCGCGGCTGCGTGCGCTGGCGCTGCCGCCCGGGGCGATGAACGTGCCCGCGCTCGTCAACGAACTGCAGGCGGCCATGGACCGCAGCGGCGCCGGCGTGCCGGCCCGCGTCGTCAACCTGACGCTGCTGCCGCTGTCGCCCGAAGACACCGCGCACCTCGATGCGCTGCTCGACGGCGGCACGGTGGTGATGCTGTCGCGCGGCTTCGGCAACTGCCGCATCAGCAGCACCGCGGCGCGCCATGTCTGGCGCGTGCAGTACTTCAACAACATGCAGACGCTGATCCTCAACACGCTCGAGGTCGTGGCCATGCCCGAGGTGGCGCTGGCCGCGCACGAAGACCTCGTCGAGACCCGGGGCCGCCTGGCCGACCTGGTGCAGTGGATGGGCGACAGCGTCGCCAGCGCCTGAGCATGGCCGCCAACGCCGCGCTGCCCGACCCCGCCAGCCGCCAGGCCGGCATGGGCCCGCACGCGCGGCTGGAGTGCAAGGTCTGCTGGACGGTCTACGACCCGGCGCTGGGCGACGAGGTCTGGCAGATACCGCCGGGCACGCCGTTCAGCGCCCTGCCGCCGCACTGGACCTGCCCGAACTGCTCGTGCGAGAAGCAGCACTTCCTGGTGCTCGATGAGTGAGATCGTGGCACCGGCGGGGCCGCTGCTGCCCGCGCCGGCCAAGGCGCTGCAGGCGCGCTTCGAGCACATCCGGGGTCAGCAGATGGCCGACCTGCCCATGCTCAACCCGGCGCTGCGTGTGGAGGCCGTCGGCTTCCGCCCCTGGTCCGCGCATTGGCTGGGGGTGCTGGTGACGCCCTGGTTCATGAACCTGATGCTGCTGCCGCGCCGGCGCGAGCAATGGCCAGGCGTGGCCGAGCGCGAGAGCCGGCATCACGTGTTTCCCGCCGGCGTGTTCGAGTTCATCGGCGGCCACGACGCCGTGCTGGACGAGTACCAGGCCTGCTCGCTGTTCTCGCCGATGTTCGGGTTCAGCGACCACGCGGCCGCGCACAACACCGCCGTGGCTGCGCTGGCCGCGTTGTTCGACGCCGCGAACCGCCCCGGCGGCGACGCGCCGCCGCAGGCACCTGCTGCGCCGGCCGGGCCGGCGCTGAGCAAGCGCGGCTTCCTCTTCGGCGGCACGGCGCGAGGCCCGCATGAGACTTGAGGGCGAGCTGCGCGTCTCGCTGCGCCTGCGCGCCGGCCGCATCGAGTCGCCGGTCATCGCTTCGACGCGGCCCGACATCGCGACGATGCTGCTGCAGGGCCGCCGCCACGACGAGGTGCTGTCCGCCGTGCCGCGGCTGTTCTCGATCTGTGCCGTGTCGCAGGCCCTCGCCTGCCGGCTGGCGCTGTCGGCGGCCCAACACGCCCAGGACCACCAAGGCGACTTGCCCGACAAGCCGGCACGGGCACGGGCCCGCGCAGAACTGGCGCGCGAAACGGTGCGCGAGTCCACCTGGCAACTGCTGCTTCAGGTGCCGCGCTGGATTGCTGAAGTGCCGACGGCCGAGGCCACCGCCACCGCGCGCGCCGCGCGGGGCTGGCAGAGCGCCGACGACGACACCGCGACAGTGGCCCGGGCCATCGCCCAGGCGGTGTTCGGCTGCGCGGCGGACCAGTGGCTCGCGCTCGCCTGCGCGCCGGACATCGCCCGCTGGGCCGCAGACGGCGGCACGGCCGCCGCGCGGCTGCTGCACGGCCTGGCGGCCGACGGCCCCGCCCTGCCAACGGGCGCAGCCACTGCCCTGCTGCCCGCCCCTCAACCCGAGTGGCTGGCGTCGCTGGCCGCCCAGGCCACGGCCGACCCGGCCATTGCACGCCGCCCCACCTGGCAAGGCCGGCCGGCCGAGACCGGCGCACTGGCGCGCCTGCAGGGCGACCCCGTGCTGGGCACCCGCGCATCACCCCCACCCTCGCGCGCCTGGGCCCGCCATGCCGCGCGCCTGCGTGAGCTGGCGCTGCTGCTGATGGGCGACCACCAGCCCGGCGTGGGGGCGATTGCGCTGGCGCCGGGCAGCGGCGTGGCATGGGTCGACAGCGCGCGCGGCCTGCTGGTGCACCACGTGCAGCTGGACGGCGAGCGCGTGCGCGTCTACCGCATCGTGGCCCCCACCGAGTGGAACTTCCACCCGCAAGGGGCGCTGGCCGCCGAACTGAACGGGGCCCGCGCCGCCGACACCGAGGCCGCGCGCCGGCTGGCGCGGCGCCTCATCGATTCACTCGACCCCTGTGTGGCCTGCGAGGTCGATGTCCACCATGCATGAGATGGCGCTGGCCGAAAGCGTGCGCGAGATCGTGGAGGGCACGGCGCGCGCCAACGGCGCCCATCGTGTCAGCGTGGTGCGGCTGGAGATCGGCCGTCTGTCGCAGGTGGAGCTGGCCGCCATGCGTTTTGCGTTCGAGGTCGTGCAGCGCGGGTCGATGGCCGAAGACGCGCGCCTCGAGATCGTCGAGACCGACGGCACCGCCTGGTGCATGCCATGCGCGCAGAGCGTCCTCGTGGCGCGCCGCGGTGACCCCTGCCCTGCCTGCGGCAGCCACCAGCTGCAGGTCACCGGCGGCGAGCGCATGCGTGTGCTGGACATCGAGATTCAATGAACCCCAGCCACTTCAGGAGAGAACCATGTGCATGACCTGCGGCTGCGGCAGCGGCGAGACCCGCGTCGAAGGCGCCCGCGGCGCCGACGAACACCTGCACACCCACGCCGACGGCACGGTGCACAGCCATGCCCACGGGCCCGGCACAGTGCACGAGCACCCGCACAGCCCCCCGCACGCCCATGCGGCCATGCACTTCGGCCTCGGCGCCGCCGGTGTCACGGCGCCGGGCATGACGCAGTCGCGCCTGGTGCAGATCGAGCGCGACATTCTGGCCAAGAACGACGGCCACGCGCAGCGCAACCGCGAGGCGCTGGCCGAGCGCGGCGTGTTCGCGCTCAACCTGGTGTCCAGCCCCGGCTCGGGCAAGACCACGCTGCTGGTGCGCACCATCGAGCTGCTGCAGGGCCGGCTGCCGGTGGCGGTGGTCGAAGGCGACCAGCAGACCAGCTTCGACGCCGAGCGCATACGCGCCACCGGCGCGCCGGCGCTGCAGATCAACACCGGCAAGGGCTGCCACCTCGACGCGGCGATGGTCGAGACGGCCATCGCCCGGCTGGCCCCGGCCGACGATTCGGTGCTGATGATCGAGAACGTCGGCAACCTGGTCTGCCCCGCCGGCTTCGACCTCGGCGAGGCGCACAAGGTGGTGGTGCTGTCGGTCACCGAGGGCGAGGACAAGCCGCTGAAGTACCCCGACATGTTCCACGTCGCGTCGCTGATGCTGCTCAACAAGATCGACCTGCTGCCGCACCTGCGCTTCGACGTCGACGCCTGCCTGGCCAACGCGCGGCGCATCAACCCGGGCATCACCATCCTGCAGGTCTCGGCCGCCAGCGGCGAAGGCATGGCCGAGTGGCTGGCGTGGATAGAGCGCGGCGCCGCGGCCGCCCAGCGAACGCGCCTGGGCAGGACCACGGCGCTGCCACTCACCCAGGGCCGTTGAGCCTGCATGGCCGACGCGCCCGGCAGCACGCTGCAACGCCGCGCCCTCCGCGTGCGCGGCACCGTGCAAGGCGTGGGCTTCCGGCCCTTCGTCTACCGCATCGCGCTCGAAGAAGGCCTGCACGGCTGGGTGCTCAACGACGCCGAGGGCGTGCTGATCGAGGCCCAGGGCGGCGCCCAGGCGCTGCAGCGCTTCACGCAGCGCCTGCGCAGCGACGCGCCGCCGCTGGCGCGTGTCGAGTCGCTGCACGTCGAGCCCCGGGCCGTGCACGACGATGCAGCCGGGGCCGGCGGTTTCGAGATCCGCGCCAGCCGCGGCAGCACGCGCCGCGTGAACACCGTCGTGCCGCCCGACACCGCCACCTGCAACGACTGCCTGGCCGAACTCTTCGCCCCCGCCGACCGCCGCCACCGCTACGCCTTCATCAACTGCACGCAGTGCGGCCCGCGCTACACGCTGACGCGAGCGCTGCCCTACGACCGCGCGATGACGAGCATGGCGGCCTTCCCGTTGTGCCCGACGTGCCGGCACGAGTACACGGCACCTGCCGACCGGCGCTTCCACGCCGAGCCCAACGCCTGCCCGGTGTGCGGGCCGCGGCTTTCGCTGGTCGACACCCAGGGCCGGGCGCTGGCCGGTGACGCTGATGACGCCATCGCCGCCACGCTGGCGCTGCTGCGCGCCGGGCGCATCGTCGCCATCAAGGGCCTGGGCGGCTTCCACCTCGCCTGCGACGCGCGCAATGCCGCCACGGTGGCGCTGCTGCGTGAACGCAAGCAGCGCGAGGCCAAGCCCTTTGCGGTGATGGCGGCCAATGCGGCATCGGCGCGTGCCTGGGTCCACGTGGGCGATGCCGAGCAGGTGCTGCTGGCCAGCGCCGAGCGGCCCATCGCGCTGCTGCGGCGGCGCGACGACGCCGTGGGCGGCCAGGACGCCCTGCCCGGCATCGCCCCCGGCCTGCACACGCTGGGCGTGATGCTGCCCTGCACGCCCATCCACTTCCTGCTCTTCCACGAGGCCGCAGGGCGGCCGGCGGGCACGGCCTGGCTGCAGGCACCGCAGACGTTGCTGCTGGTGATGACCAGCGCCAACCCCGGCGGCGAACCGCTGGTGAAAGACAACGCCGAGGCCATGGCGCGGCTGCACGGCATCGCCGAGGCCGTGCTGCTGCACGACCGCGACATCGTCGCGCGCTGCGACGACAGCCTGCTTCGCGCCACTTCCGGCGGCGCGACGCAGTTCATCCGCCGCGCCCGCGGCTGGGTGCCGCGGCCCATCCACCTCGCCGGCGTCGACCCGCGTGCGCCCAGCGTGCTGGCCACCGGCGGCTGGCTGAAGAACACTGTGTGCCTGACGCGCGGCAGCGAGGCCTTCGTCTCGCCGCACATCGGCAGCCTGGACAACGCCGCCACCTGCGAGGCCCTGCTCGAGATGAGCGAGCACCTCTGCAGCGTGCTCGACGTGCGCCCCGCAGCCGTCGCCCACGACCTGCACCCCGACTTCTTCAGCACCCGCCACGCGCTGGCGCTGGCCGCCGAACGCGGCCTGCCGTGTCTTGCCGTGCAGCACCACCACGCGCACATCGCGGCCGTGGCCGCCGAGCATGGCGCCACCGGCCCGCTGCTGGGCCTGGCGCTGGACGGCGTCGGCCTGGGCAGTGACCACGGCGCCTGGGGCGGCGAGCTGCTGCTTGTCGACGGCGCCGCCGTCGAGCGTCTGGGCCATCTCGCGCCGCTGCCACTGCCCGGCGGCGACATCGCGGCGCGCGAGCCCTGGCGGCTGGCTGCCGCGGCGCTGCACCGCCTGGGGCGCGGCAGCGAGATCGAGGCGCGGTTTGCCCACCGCCCCGCTGCCGCGGCCGTGCACCAGATGCTGGCCCGCGAGCTGCGCTGCCCACCCACCACCAGCGCCGGGCGCTGGTTCGACGCCGCCGCCGCGCTGCTGCGCGTGGCCGAGACCAGTGCCTACGAGGGCCAGGCGGCGATGCGGCTGGAGGCACTGGCAGAGCGCACCATCGCCGGCCTGCCGCCCGCGGCTGGCGCAGGGGTGTTTCTGCTCGGGGCCGACGGCACGCTCGACCCCACGCCGCTGCTGGCCCAGCTGGCCGACGAGGCCGATGCCGCCCGGGGCGCGGCGCTGTTCCACCAGGCGCTGGCCGACGGCCTGGCGCGCTGGGTGGACCGCGCGGCCCGCCGCACCGGCCTGCGCAGCGTGGCGCTGGGCGGCGGCTGCTTTCTCAACGCGCTGCTGAACACGCTGCTGGTGCCGCGGCTGCGGGCCCGCGGCCTGGTCGTGCTGCAGGCGCACGTGGTGCCGCCGAATGACGGCGGCCTTGCCTTGGGACAAGCCTGGGTGGCGCTGCGGCGGCTACAAATGCCGCAGCCGCCAACCGCTGCGGCGCCCTGATCGAGGAGACCGAACGATGTGCCTGGCCCTGCCCGTGCGGGTGGTTGAACTGGTCGGTGACGAAGAGGCCCTCGTCGACCTGGGCGGCATACGCAAGCAGATCTCGCTGGCGCTGGTCGATGGCGTGGTGCCCGGCGACTACGTCATCCTGCACGTCGGCTACGCGCTGTCGCGGCTCGACCCCGGCGAGGCGGCACGCACGCTGGCGCTGTTCGCCGAGGCCGGGCAGGCCACGGCCATGAAAACCGTCACCGGGTCGGCCGCGTGAAGTACATCGCCGAGTACCGCGATGGCGAACTGGCGCAGCGCCTGGCCGCACGCCTCGCCGCCGAATCGGCGCCGCGCGCCGAGCAGGGCCGGCAGTACAACCTGATGGAGTTCTGCGGCGGCCACACCCACGCCATCTCGCGCTACGGCATCGCCGACCTGCTGCCGCCGGCGGTGCGCATGATCCATGGCCCCGGCTGCCCGGTGTGCGTGCTGCCGATTGGACGCATCGACCTCGCCATCGGCCTGGCGCTGGAGCGCGGCGTCGTGCTGTGCACCTATGGCGACTGCCTGCGCGTGCCGGCGTCCAAGCAGCTTTCGCTGCTCAAGGCCAAGGCGCGCGGCGGCGACGTGCGCATGGTCTATTCGCCGGCCGACGCGCTGAAGATCGCTGCCGAGCACCCCGAGCGCGAAGTCGTGTTCTTCGCCATCGGCTTCGAGACCACGACGCCGCCGACCGCAATCATCATCAAGCAGGCCGCCGCACTGGGCCTGGCGAACTTCAGCGTGCTGTGCAACCACGTGCTGACACCGGCGGCCATCACCCACATCCTCGAGTCGCCCGAGGTGCGCGAACTCGGCACGCTGCCGCTGGACGGCTTCATCGGCCCGGCGCATGTCTCCACCGTCATCGGCAGCCAGCCCTACGAATTCTTCGCCGAGGAATACCGCAAGCCGGTGGTCATCGCCGGCTTCGAGCCGCTGGACGTGATGCAGGCCATCCTGATGCTGGTGCGCCAACTCAACGAGGGCCGCGCCGAGGTCGAGAACGAGTTCTGCCGCGCCGTCACGCGCGACGGCAACCTGAAGGCGCAGGCCCTGGTCGGCGAAGTCTTCGAGCTGCGCCGCAGCTTCGAGTGGCGCGGCCTGGGCGCAGTGCCCTACAGCGCGCTGCGCATCCGGCAGGCTTTCGCGGCCTTCGATGCCGAAGCCCGCTACGGCTTGCAGACGGCCCAGGTGGCCGACAACAAGGCCTGCGAATGCGGCGCCATCCTGCGCGGCGTGAAGCAGCCGCGCGACTGCAAGGTCTTCGGCACCGTGTGCACGCCCGAGAACCCCATCGGCAGCTGCATGGTGTCGTCCGAGGGCGCCTGCGCCGCCTACTTCAGCTACGGCCGCTTCAAGGACGCGCACCCCGTGGCTGCGCCGCCGGAGACGGCAGCGTGAACACCGTGAGCACCGTGCGCAAGGACTACGTGCGCCCCATCGATTTCAGGCACGGCCGCGTTGACTTGTCGCATGGCGGCGGCGGGCGGGCGATGGCGCAGCTCGTCGAGCAGCTCTTCCAGCGCGCCTTCGACAACAAGTGGCTGGCGCAGCGCAACGACCAGGCGCTGATGCCGCGGCCCGCGGGCCGCATCGTCATGTCCACCGACTGCCACGTCGTCAGCCCGCTGTTCTTTCCGGGCGGCGACATCGGCTGCCTGTCGGTGCACGGCACGATCAACGACGTGGCAATGTCGGGCGCGGTGCCGCTGTACCTGGCCGCCGGCTTCATCCTCGAGGAAGGTCTGGCGCTGGCCGACCTGCAGCGCATCGTCGAGTCCATGGCCGCGGCCGCGCGGC
>PNKD01000028.1 GCA_013822265.1 Leptothrix sp. (in: b-proteobacteria) | reverse complement strand
CCAAAGCTAGACCGCTGGCGGGCCCTGGTGGCCTACATCTGCCAGCGCATCGTCGGTCAGATCGGCCTGCCAACCCCACCGCCGACGCTCGCGGCGCCCGGGTAACTGCTGTTTTTAGGATGAATGAAGCCGAGAGCGACGTGCTGGCGTTCATGACCTTCCCCAGAGCGCACTGGACGCAGATCTACAGCACCAACCCGCTGGAGCCGCTCAACGCGGAGATCATGCGTCGCCCGCGCGTCGTGAGTACCTTCCCCAAGGGCGATTCGATCACCCGGTTGGTCGGCGCCAAGACGTTCGAGCAGAACGACGAGTGGCCGCTCAACCGCCGCTGCATGCAGCTTGGGGGCCTGCAGTCGCTCAGCGATACTGTTCCCACTCGGCTGTCCGCAGTGGCTCGCTGAGTAGCACCTACCTCCGCGCTCCTGGGCTGTGGATTTACACCACACGCTGGGCCGTGCCCCCGGCTTGACGAGATGCCGGCGTGAAAATGCCGCCTCGCCAACCCGACGAAGGTCGGACCCCTACGCCACACCGGCACGACCAAGGCAGGTCGGCGGAACGCTCGGGCCTCATGCTGCCGCGTTGGCGCCATCCCGTTCCATGTACACCGTCCGATGACCCCCAGCACCCTCGCCCTCACCCCACACGGCCGCCTCACCGTGGTGTCTGTGCCGGACGCCCCGCCGCTGCCGTTCGAGCTGGCCAAGCAGCTGGCGATGGGCGGCGCGCTGGGTGCGGGCCAGATCCTGTTGGGGCTTGGCGCTGAACACGTCGGCGCGGCCTTGCCGCCGGTGGCCGCGTGGTGGCGGGATCTGGCCGTGCGCTACCTGACCGCGCTGTGCACGCTGCCCGAGGTGACGGAGCACCTGCCTGGGCGCGTGCCGCCGCCGGATGCCGGCGAGCTGCAGGCGCTGGCGTGGTCGGCGCCGCCAATGGACGGGGCGGAATACCTGTCGGTCGGGGTGCTGGAGCGGCTGTGGCAGGAACTCGACGCCGCGCTGCACGCCGAATTGAAGGCCTCGGGCCAGCCGCTCGGCGTCTTTCTGAAGGCGCGCAACCCGGCCTGGAACCTCGTCGGCCGCGTTCACGTTCATCTGGCCGAGAACCGCAAGGACGAGCAGTTTCCCTTCGCCTTTCTCGCCACCTACACCACCCGGCTGTCGGCGCAGGGGAGGGCACAACACCGGCCGCTGGGCGAAGCCCTGCGCGAATACGCCGCCGCTGCCGACAAGGAGCGCCTGCTCGCCCTGCTGGCACCGCTGCAACGCGCCGGCGAGGACTGTGCCTGGTTGAAGGGTCTCATCGACCGTCGCGAGATCTTCCAGCCGCTGCGCTGGAGCCCCGGCGAGGCGCTGACCCTCCTGCACGATGTGCCCAAGCTGGAGCACGCCGGCGTGGTGGTGCGCATGCCAGCGCAGTGGCGGGCCAACCGGCCCTCGCGCGCCACGGTCGACGCCACGGTCGGTGGGCGCCAGCCGTCGCAGGTGGGACAGGACGCGTTGCTCGACTTCCAGGTGTCGGTGGCCATCGATGGCGAGCCGCTGACCACCGCCGAGGTGCAGGGCCTGCTGGCCGACAGCCGTGGGCTGGTGTTCATCCGCGGCAGATGGGTCGAGGTCGACCCGGAACGGCTGCAGCGAACCCTGACGCAGTTCCAGCAAGTCGAGCGCCTGGCGAGCGAGCAGGGCCTGGGCTTTTTTGATGCCATGCGCCTGCTCTCCGGGGCCGGTGCAGCTGTTGGCGGCAAGGAGGTGACGGTCTCGCCCGAGTGGGCGCAGGTGAACGCCGGGCCTTGGCTGGCAGAGACCCTGGCGGGACTTCGCGGGCCGCAGGGTTTGGCAGCCGTCGATGCCGGCCCCGATCTGCACGCCACGCTGCGGCCGTATCAGCAGATTGGCCTGCGCTGGCTGCACCTGCTGTCGCGTCTGCGCCTGGGTGCATGCCTGGCCGACGACATGGGTCTGGGCAAGACCATCCAGGTGCTGGCTCTGCTGCTGGTACGAAAACGCGCCGAAGGCCCGGCCCCGAGCCTGCTGGTGGCACCGGCCTCGCTGCTCGCCAACTGGGCGCAGGAGGCGGCGCGCTTCGCGCCGGGCCTGCGCGTGCTCGTGGCACACACTTCGGAGATGCCGGCCGAGGCGTTGAGGGGCCTGCCGGCCGAACGTCTCGCCGCGGTCGACCTGGTGATCACCAGCTATGGCGCACTGCACCGTTTCGCGTGGGTCCAGGCCACTGCCTGGCGGCTGGCGATCCTCGACGAGGCGCAGGCGATCAAGAATCCCGGCACCCGCCAGACCAAGGCGACGAAGACGCTGAAGGCCGGCTCACGTCTGGCCCTGACCGGCACGCCGATCGAGAACCGGCTCGGTGACCTGTGGAGCATCTTCGACTTCGTGAATCCGGGTCTGCTGGGTGGCGCAAGACCCTTCGCCAGCTTCGCCGGGCGCCTGGCCGACAGCCCCGGCGGCTACGCGCCGCTGCGCCGGCTGGTGCAGCCCTACATCCTGCGCCGGCTCAAGTCCGACAAGGCGGTGATCGGCGATCTGCCGGAAAAGATCGAGCAGAACGCCTACTGCGGCCTGTCGCGCAAGCAGGCGGCGCTCTACCAGCAGGCGGTGGACGACCTGGCCAAGGCGCTCGACGAGGAGGTGGAGGGCGTGGCGCGCAAGGGGCTGGTGCTGGCCTTCCTCACGCGCTTCAAGCAGATCTGCAACCACCCCTCGCAGTGGTTGCGCGACGGCGGCTGGGCCGAGTCCGACAGCGGCAAGCTGGCCCGCCTGCGCGAGTTGGCCGAGGTCATCGCCGCCAAGCAGGAAAAGATGCTGGTGTTCAGCCAGTATGCCGAGACCACCGCACCGATCGCCGCCTTCCTGGGGTCGATCTTCGGGCGCGAGGGTTGCGTGTTGACCGGCACCACCGCGGTGAAAGACCGCCAGGAACTGGTCGCCCGCTTCCAGGGCGACGAGACGGTGCCCTTCTTCGTGCTCTCGCTGAAAGCCGGCGGATCGGGCCTCAACCTCACCGCCGCCTCGCATGTCGTGCACTTCGATCGCTGGTGGAACCCCGCAGTGGAAAGCCAGGCCACCGACCGCGCCTTCCGCATCGGGCAGAAGCGCAACGTCCTGGTCCACAAGTTCGTCTGCCGTGGCACCATCGAGGAGAAAATAGACGCCATGATCAGCGACAAGAAGCGGCTGGCCGCCGACCTCCTGGATGCCGGTGGCGGCGAGGTCAGGTTGACCGAGCTGAGCGATGCCGAACTCTTGCGCCTGGTCAGTCTCGATCTGAAATCCGCCACCAGCGAGGGATAGTCATGTTCTACGAGTGGGCGCCCTATGTCCCCGTCGCCGAGCGCCGCCGCAAGGCCGCTGGCGTGATGGCCAAGTTGGCGCGCAAGGGGCAAATCATTTCTCCGGTCGTCGTCCACGGCCGCGCCATCGCCAACACGGCCTGGGGCAAGGCCTGGTGCGCCAACATGGAGCGCTACAGCGACTATGCCAACCGCCTGCCGCGCGGCCGCACCTACGTGCGCAACGGATCGGTGGTCGACCTGCAGATCACTCCCGGCACGGTCGCGGCGCGCGTCAGCGGCTCGTCCATCTACAGCACCACCGTCACCGTAAAGCCGATGCCGAAGGCGAAGTGGCAGCAGATCTGCGCCGACTGCGCCGGCGGCATCGACTCGCTGGTGGAACTGCTGCAAGGGCGCTTCTCCAAGGGCGTCATGGACCGCCTGTGCCGCCAGGGCGATGGACTGTTCCCCGTGCCCAAGGACATCCACTTCGCTTGCACGTGCCCAGACGGCGCCTACATGTGCAAGCATGTCGCCGCCGTCCTCTACGGCATTGGCGCCCGCTTCGACAGCAAACCCGAGTTGCTGTTCACCCTGCGCCAGGTCGATCCCGCCGAACTGCTCAGCAGGGCCGGCAGTGGCGTCGTCACCGCCCCTGCGGCTGGCGAGCGCACGCTGGCCAGCGACGATGTCAGCGCCCTCTTCGGGCTGGAGATGGACGGCTCCACGGCCACCACCTTGGCGGCCCCGACACAGCCGCGGGCGGCAGCCAAACCGGCCCGCGCGGCGCGACCAACCGCCAAGCCGACGCGGGCGCGCGACCCGGCCTCCCGCCTGCTGGCCGCCTTGCTCCGGGCAGGCTCGCTCGACAACGCCGCCGCCCGCGCTGCCACCGGCCTCGACGCCGAGGCGGTGCGGCCACTGCTCAGGCAATTGGTGGCGGACGGGCATGCCCAGGTGCAGGGGCAGAGGCGCGGTACGCGTTACGTGGCGGTCGGCAAGCCGCTGAAGGCATGAGCGTCGTCGCTGCTGGCGAGGTTCTGGGGGCCGCGGCGCGGGTCCGCCCGCCGACCATTGCAGACCATCCCGAGTTTCCCGACGGCGCCTATGCGAAGGTGCAGACCTATTGCATCGAGCCCCGGCTGCGCTGGCCGCAAGACCATGATCCTGGCGCATCTCGGTCGCCGTCATGGCTGGACCATCAATTTCGGCTGGGCGCCCCGGAGTTCTACGCGCGCTGGTGCGGCGCGCCGCTCGACCATCGCACGCGGGCCAAGTGCAGGGCCCCGGCATCGACCTGAAGAGCCCGCATCTGGCGGCGCCTGCGGCCTGCTGACCTTCTTCCGCGCGCTGCTCGACGCGCATTGCCTCGAGCACCTTCGCTTGCAGTACCCCCGTCTCCGTGCCGCCCTTGCCACGCCGGCCGGCGCGCAGCGGCTGGTGTGGTGCTCGGCCGGTGGCGGCGATCCCCATCGCAACCGGCACTGCCCTGCGGCAGCACCGCGGCCTCCATGGTGAGCTGCCTCTGCTCGAGCCGCGCGTCGATGCGTGCCGGGCCGCTGATGCCGATGAAGATGAGGACGACGGTCGGTACAGCCCTGGGCCTGGGCTTCGCTGAACAAGCTCTGTTGGGCTCAGAGCGGATCGGACAACACCGTGCCGCTGATGAAGCTCTGCCGGCGAAGGCGGGGCCCGGTGCCACCAGATCGCCCTGTGGCTTGAAGAGGTTGTAGGCGTCGTTGCAGTCCAGACGGTCGGCCGTGTCGACTCGTGCAGGGGATTCCGGTGCCGCGACGAGCACCACCGGCAGCAGCGATCGACTCGGCGTCGCGAGTTGAAGCAACTCATGACACCGAAGACCTGTCGTTCGTGGGCGCCGGCAGCGGCCAACAGCAAGGCCTGCCGCTGCGCCGCCAGTCGCGCGGCCGGGTGCGCCCTGCAGCAGGCCGCCTGGCTCGAGCGGCCACAGCGCCTGCAGCACCGGCTGGCGCGACCGCCAGCCGCTCGGCCAAGGCCTCCTGGGTGATGCGCTGCCCGGGCGCAAGCACACCGCTGCCGAGGGCGGCCACCAGCGCCCGATGGGCCAGCTCGACCAGGTCGGGCGCGGCTTCGAGCCGGTGCAGGGTGGCAGGCATCCGAAGTCTCGGTCTCTTTGTACGCCGTACACAGGCTCTTGCGGAGTGGATGGTCACCGGGCACTGGGGTGATCCCGGGGCTGGCGGCGGTGTAAGGACCGCGGACGCCCCCCCGACTACGCCCGGACCGGTTCGCCGAGCCGGTGCCGTCAACTACTCAGGAGTGATCCCCATGTTCCGTTCCAACGCTTCCCCCGCCCTGGCCTGCGCGGCCGCGCTGTACGCCTTGTCGGCCGCCGCCTTCGCAGCCGACCCGCCGGCCGGCAGCAGCGGCCTGGCCGTGGCCGCCAGCGACAAGGTGCACTGCTATGGCGTGCACGACTGCAAGGGCAACGCCGACTGCAAGACCACCGAAAACGCCTGCAAGGGCCAGAACACCTGCAAGGGCCACAGCTTCAAGGGCATGGCCGCCAAGGACTGCCTGGCCAAGGGCGGCACCATCGCCGACCTGGTCGCCAAGAAGTAAGCCCATGCCGGACGGGATCTTCGGCCTCGGCCTGCGCACCGCGCACTACCGCGACTTCCTGGCCGAGGTGCCGCCGGCGGTCGACTGGCTGGAGATCCTGTCGGACAACTACCTGGTGCCCGGCGGCAAGCCGCTGGTGATGCTGGACGCGATCCGCGCGCGCTATCCCATGGCGATGCACGGCGTGGCGCTGTCGCTGGGCAGCGTGGCCGGGCCCGACCCCGACTACCTGAAGCGCATCGCCGACCTGGCGCGGCGCGTGCAGCCGATGTGGGTGTCCGACCACTTGTGCTGGACCGGCGTGCACGGCCACCAGCTGCACGACCTGCTGCCGCTGCCCTACACCGACGAGGCGCTGGCCGCGGTGGTGCGCAACGTGCAGCGCGTGCAGGACGCGTTGGGCCGGCGCCTCCTGGTCGAGAACGTCTCCAGCTACGTCGAGTTCACCGCCTCGACGATGGGCGAGGCCGAGTTCCTGTGCGCGCTGTGCGAGCAGGCCGACTGCGAGCTGCTGCTGGACCTGAACAACGTGCACGTCAGCGCGGTGAACCACGGCTTCGACGCCCAGGCCTACCTGCAGCAGCTGCCCGCCGGCCGCGTGCGGCAGTTCCATCTGGCCGGCCACACCGACCATGGCGATCACCTGGTCGACACCCACGACCACCCGGTGGCCGACCCGGTGTGGGCGCTGTACCGCGCCGCGCTGCGGCGCTTCGGCCCGGTGGCCACGATGATCGAACGCGACGACCACATCCCGCCGCTGCCCGAGCTGCTGGCCGAGCTGGCCACGGCGCGCCGCATCGCCGACGAGACCTTGGCGGTGGCGGCATGAGGTCGCTGCTGCGCCTGCAGACCGACTTCCAGCACCACCTGCTGGGCCGGCCCAGCACCATCGCCGCGGCCGTGGCCTCGGGTCGAGGCATCGGCGTGGACCGCCGTCTGCAGATCTACCACCACGCCTACCGCGCCCGCCTGGCCGAGACCCTGGCCGACACCTTCGGCCACACCGCCAGCTACCTGGGCGAGGCCTGGTTCGAGGCCGACGCGCTGGCCTACGTCGAGACCCATGCGTCCACCCGGCCCAGCCTGCGCGACTACGGCAGCGACTTCCCCGCCTGGCTGCAGAACCGGCACCCGCAGGACGGCGATGTCGGCGAGCTGGCCGCCATCGACTGGGCGCTGCGCCGCGCCTTCGACGGCCCCGACGCGCCGGTGCTGGGCCTGGCCGGCCTGGCCGCGCTGCCCCCCGAGGCCTGGGCCACGCTGGGCCTGCGGCTCCAGCCCACAGCGCTGCTGATGACGCTGCACTTCAACAGCCTGGCCCTGTGGCAGGCGCTGGACGCCGACCAGGCACCGCCCGTGGCCGCACCGCTGGCCGCGCCCGGCACGCTGCTGGTCTGGCGGCGCGACCTGCAGCCGCACTTTCGCAGCCTGGGTGCCGTCGAGACGCTGTCGCTGCAGCGGCTGCAGGCCGGCGACGGCTTCGACAGCGTCTGCCGCAGGCTGGCTGAACGCTTTGCCGACCACGACACCGCGGCCGAAGCCGGCAGCCTGCTGCGCCGCTGGGTCGACGACGGCCTGCTGGCCGGCGTGCTGCTCACGCCGCCGCCACCGCAGCCGAGCGGATCCTGATCTCGCTGCCCTGGCCGGGCGCGCAGCGCGCGGCCACCTCGCCGCCGTGCAGGTCGACGATGCGCCGCACGTTGGCCAGCCCCAGCCCCAGCCCCAGGCCGTGGCCGCCTTCGCGGCGGGGGTAGAAGCGGGCTAAGAGTTGCGGCAAGCCGTCGGCCGCGATGCCGCAGGCGCTGTCCTGCACCTCGACGGCGACCTGCGGGCCGTCGCGCCGCGCATCCGTCTCGACAAACGCCGGCACGCCATCGGCGTCGCACCGGTACACGCCGTCCAGCGCCTGGTGGTGAAGTTGGACGTTGAGGTTGGCGGCCGAGCCGAAGCGCTGGATCAGCGTGACGGGGCCGCCGTGGCCTTCGTCGGCCGTGAGCCGGGCAATGTCCAGCAATTGGCGCGTGATCGCGCGCCGCACCACCTGCAGCACCGGTGTGACCAGCGCGGGCTGCTCGGCGAGGCCCTTGCCCTGGGGCTGCACGCCCACGCGTTCTCCCAGGACGACGGCACCCGCGACGAAGCCAAGGCCATGGTCGACGCCGCCGTGGCGCAGGTGAAGAAGGTCGGCCCTGTGACGAGGTCGCGCGCTGCGCCGCCCGGGACCGGTCGGCGTCCTCGGACATGAGGAGCATGAGGACCACCAAGCGGGTCTGGCAGGCCCGGCTTGACCCACGACGCAACACGCCGTGCGTCGGCATCTACCGCGATGTCCGCAACCACTGGGGCATCTTGCAGGCTCAACCCTTCGTGCTCGACGAGCGGCAGGCGGGGGCATCGAAGGGGGGGCGCAGGCGGGCCTCCCCGCGCTGCCTGCGTGAATTGACCGGCCTTTCGGCCTACTTCTGCGAGCAAGCGGGATTCCAAGCATCAAGAATCCAAGGAACCGCCCGATAAGACCTCAGCAGTCAACAACCAAGAGAGAAGCCCGTGAACATGAGCATGCGAGCGCGCATTTGGAGCCTGCCACTGGCAGCAATCGCAATTTTCGCAGTGGGCAGCGGTGCGAACTGGTGGTTCTCGCAATCTGTATCGGCATCACTTGAGCGTGTGATGCTCGTCGAGTACCCATTCCTCCAAGCTGCCCAGCGACTCGGGAGCGAGTACACCGCCATTCAGGAGGCGCTCAAGAGCGCGGTCAGCGCGGCCGACAAGGGAGGTTTGGAGCGAACCAAGGACCAGGCGGCAACCTTCCGCTCGACCCTCGTTGCCCTGGAAAAGATCGATGGCCGCGGGGCGTTCGCTGCCCGCATTCGGTCAGAGTTCAATGACTACTTCAATCCGGCACATGATGCTGCCTCCATCATGATGGGCCTGCGGCCCGGAGATGTGGCTGCTGTCGTGCCAGCCATGCAGGCCGCGCAGAGCAAGCTGAGCAACAGCCTCGAACAAGCCCAGGCCGAGGCCAAGGCAAATTTCGAGAGCACGGTCAAGAGTTCTGAAGCTCGTGTTGCCCAGGGTCTGAAGGCGAACCTGATCCTGGCCGTCGTCGTGGTTGCCGTACTTGCCATGATCTCGTATGCCGTGATCGACAAGATCATTCGCCAGATAGGCGGAGAGCCCGAATACGCGGCACAGGTCGTGCGTCGCGTCGCTGAGGGCGACTTGAGCGAGACGATCCACCTGCGCGAGGGCGATCAGCAAAGCCTGCTCTATGCGATGGAGGGAATGCAGCACAGCCTTGCACGCGTCGTCGCGGGAATCCATCAGTCAATCGACTCGGTCCGCAGAGCAACGCAAGGCGTCGTCAGCGGCAACGATTGCCTCTCGGAGCGAACACAGACGCAGGCCGCGAGGCTGCAGGAGACGGCGGCCAGCATGGAGCAGCTCACCGCCACGGTTCAGCAAAACGCCAGCAGCGCACAACAGGCCGACCAAACCGCGTCAGCGGCGTCCCAGGTGGCGGCGCGTGGCAGTCAGGCGGTCAGCGAGGTCGTTCGCGTGATGAGCTCGATCAACGAGAGCTCGCGCAGCGTGTCCGAGATCGTGGGTGTCATCGACGCCATTGCGTTCCAGACGAACATCCTCGCCTTGAATGCGGCCGTCGAGGCGGCTCGGGCAGGCGAGCAGGGTCGTGGATTCGCTGTCGTCGCCAGCGAAGTCCGAAGCCTCGCACAACGGTCGGGCACGGCGGCCAAAGAGATCAAGTCGCTGATCGGCGAATCCGTGTCCAAGGTGGATTTGGGGACCCAACTCGTCCACACCGCCGGCGAGACCATGCAAGAAATCCTGTCTGCCGTGAGCCGCGTGAAATCCCTTGGCGGCCAGATCGCCGACGCTTCTGCCGAGCAGAGCCGCGGGATAGCCCTGGTGAACAAGGCGGTCGCTGATCTCGAGGGAGCCACCCAGCAAAACGCGGCACTGGTCGGAGAGGCCAGTGCATCGACGCAGTCTCTGGAGTCTCACGCAGAGGCTCTCGCGCAATCCGTTCGTGTCTTCAAACTTGCCGAGCAACGCGAGGCGCTGACGGCCTGACATCAACCCCGGCGCGCACAGCGTCGGTTCAATGAGGAAAAGAGATGAAACATTCTTGTGGTGTACTCGCGGCGGCCGTCCTGGCCACGTGCACAGGGCTCGTCCGCGCCGAGGGCGTGGAGATTCACGGATTCGCATACCAGAATTACTTGCGGTCGACCAGTCTGCCGTACAAGGAAGCCGGGCCGAATCGCGACTCGTTCGAAGAAGCTGCCGTCGCGTTGCTGTTCGCGGCACCACTGGGCGAGCGCATCAAGTCGTGGACCCAACTGCACATGACGGGCGAGCAAGTACGCCTGGACTGGGCGTTCGTCGACTACCGGTTCAGTGCATCCACCATCGGCAGAGTGGGCCGCATCAAGCTGCCGATCGGCGTCTACAACGAGATCATCGACGCGAAATTCCTTCAGGTCGCCGCCGAGGCACCACTCCTGTATCAACAACCGCTGGGTATCACTCCGGAGTCCTTCAACGGCATATCCGTGAATCTCGAGTACGACGTAGGACTCGGCATGGCCGGTTTCGACCTCTATGCGGGTCAGACGCTCGAACCCGAGGAAGGCTCGAGCTTGACGCCGTCGCGACTCATCGGGGGGCGGGTCACATTGCAGACGCGGGTGCCGGGCTTGCGGCTGATGGCCTCAGCCTACTCAAACAAGTTCGTCGACACCGCAATTCCATCGACCCTGGATTCCGTCACGCGGAACACGTGGGTTCTATCGACCGACTACAAGAGCGACCGTCTCGATCTCAAGAGCGAATACGGCGTCAGCAGAGCCGGCGGCAGGAAAACGAAGGCTTGGTACGTCCAGGGGGGCTACACCGTGGCCGAGAACTGGCAGCCCTATGCCCGATTCGACAATCTCGTCACCGACAGCGCGAACAGCGCCGACCCGTCTTACTACCAAAAGAGTGTGGTGGTCGGCCTGAACTACACCATCAACAGCAATGTTTCGGTGCGCGCCGAGAGGCACATGAACCGCGGCTATGGCGTGCCGGTAGCCAGTGAGACTGTCCACGCAGGCGAGGGCAAACCTCGGTGGAGTTTCTTCACTGCCAGCGTCAATTTCATCTTCTGAGAGAGGTACCAGCCATGTTCCAACGATCGCTACTCTGCGTCGGTCTTGCCCTGCTTGGTACCGTTTCGACTGCCGGCGCCGCGGACTTCGCAGTCATCGTCAACAAGTCCAACACCAATGCGCTGGATCGTGCGCAGGTTACGCGGATCTACACGGGCGATCTCAAATCGTGGCCGGATGGTTCGCCGTTGACATTGATCGATCTCCCGGAGAGCGACCCCTTGCGCGCACACTTCTCAACCGAAGTCGCCGGCAAGTCGGTCACAAGCCTAAAGGCACTGTGGACCCAGCACGCGTTCTCGGGCCGGGCGCTGCCGCCGAAGTCGTCGAATCCGATGCTGAAGTCAAGAAACTGGTCGCGGCAAGCAAGAACGCCATTGGCTACATCAAGATCACGAGCGTTGACGATACCGTCAAGGTATTGAAGTAGTTCTGCACCCGCGGCCTCACCGGCCGCAATTCGACGCTGCATGCCGATTGCATGACCGCGGCCGGTGAACCGATGGGCAATGCGCAGGCGTTGGCGACGCGGTCCGGTCAATGCATCGCCGTGGAAGATGGCTTGCCGCAGCCGCGCTTGGAAGCCGCGCGATCCCGGTGCGCCGGGGTCGCGCCGACACTGGCTTGGATGCAGATGGCCACGGCATGCACCGGATGCCGGGTGCCCGACCATCGAGCTCCGTTGAGGTCGTGAGCGGCCCCACTGCGAGCACCGCATGGCGGCGTGGTTTGCGGCAGCGCTCCTCGCGCCACTTGCTCGCCGCTACCTTCAGCGCACTGCTGCTGGCCGCGAACATGCCCGTCCTCGCTGCGCCTGGCGCCCACGGCCCGAGCGGCGAGCACCTGGACGCGCCCGGCGCGGCCGTCAACGCATCGAGCCTGGACCGAAGGGCCTGCCGGTCGCGGGCCAGTCGGTCAAGCGTGTTGGCGCCGACACAGGACGCCCGACGCAGGACGGATGCCATCGGCTGGAAAACATCATGCTCATCGCCGAGGCGAGACGCTGCGGGCCGGCCCATGTCGACGCCGCCAAACGGGAGACAGGCGTGTGAACCTCCCTGTCCCGCCGTCGGTTCATCGCATGCACTTGTCGGATATCCTATCCCCCAGGATAAGATAGAAGAATGCAATCGTCCGTTTCACATGAGTCGCACGATGCCGTGGCCAAGCGGCTCAGGCGTGCCGGCGGCCACCTTCAGAACGTGATCACGATGTTGTCGGATGATCGCGCCTGCCTCGACGTGGCGCAGCAGTTGCACGCTGTCGAGCGTGCCATCGCTGCGGCGAAGAAGCAGTTGATCCACGACCACATCGATCATTGCCTCGACCATGCCATCGGCGAACCTGCCGCGTCGGCGCGGCAGGCGCTCAGCGAATTCAAGGCGATCACGAAGTACCTCTGAGCCCAACCCCCTTCCCCGACCTGCGCCTTCAATGACTTCCAGAACCTCGCACCCGTTGCACCGGCGTCCACGCGACGCGGGTGCCATCGTGCGCCTCGCGCTGAGCTGGCTGCTGGTGGCGGTGCTGGCCGTGGATCTGATTTCCTCGCCACTTCACACCCATCGCCACGACGGGGAGTGGTCGATCGCCGGAGTGCTCTCGGCTTCCGCAGGACATGCGGGCGGGCTGCACGGCCCAGACCGCGTTGATGCGGCCACCGCCGTGGATCACGGCCCGCCGGGGTTTTCGCATTCGATCTCGGCGCTGCGCGGCCATGTCCAAGCCATGGCCGATGTGCCGTCGGCAGACGGATCCGCCGCCCCGCCGTTCTGGTTCGTGACGGGCCCGCAACCGCCTGCAGGTGCCGTGGCCGCCCTGTGGCCAGCGGACGAGCACCGGGCCGGGTCCAGTGCCTTCAGAAGCCTGCCGCCCGACGGCAGGGCGCCACCCCTTCACGCCTGAAGACCGCTGCGGCGCCTTGGCGCTGCACCTGCCGACCCGTTCCTGCCGGGAGCGGGGCCTTCTGTCCGTGGAGTTCCTATGCCTGCCATCCTTCGTCCCAGCGGCGCCCTGCGCGTCGCTGTCTGCCTGTCCCTGTGCGCCTGGTTGGCGCCGGCCCTGGCAGCCGAACCCAACGCCGAGTTTGCCGTCTCGGCAGCGCAGTTGAAGACGCTGGGCGTCACGCTGCTCAAGCTCGAACAGCCCGGTGCCATCGCCGGCATGGCCTACGCCGCCAAGGTGGTGCTGCCGCCCGGGCAGGAGCAGGTGATCAGCGCGCCGGTCGCCGGCGTGGTCGACCAGTTGCTGGTCGGCGAACAGCAGTCCGTGAAGGCCGGGCAGCCGCTGTTGCGGCTGAACAGCCCGCAGTTCGGCGAGATGCAGCTCAAGCTGATCGAGACCGCCAGCCGCGCGCGGCTGTCGCAGAAGACGCTGCAGCGCGAGAAGGCGCTGCTCGCCGAAGGCATCATCCCGGAGCGTCGTGTGCAGGAGGCCGAAGTTGCGGCGCAGGACGATGCGGCGCGCCAGCGCCAGGCCGAGGCTGCCCTGCGCCTGGCCGGCATCGACGCCGCCTCGATCCAGCGCATCGCCGCTGGCGGCACGCTGCACGACGGTGTGGTGGTGCGCGCCCGCGCCGCCGGGGTGGTACTGGGCATCGACATCAAGCCCGGCCAGCGGGTGCAGGAGGCCGACGCCCTGCTGCGCCTGGCCAGCCTGCAGACGCTCTGGCTCGACATCACGATGCCGGCTGATCGCCAGCCGGCCACTTTGGCCCAGGCCGCGACGATCCAGATCGTCGGCCGCGATGCGGTGGCAGTGCCGCTGTCGGTCGGCGCCATGGTCAGCGACAGCCAGACCGTGACGCTGCGTGCCCGCGTCACCCGCGGTGCCGAACGGCTGCGCCCCGGTGAAGTGGTGCAGGCCCAGGTGCCCTTCGCGGCCAACGCCGCTGGCTGGGCGCTGCCGCTGGCGGCGGTGGCGCGGCAGGACGACCAGGCTTTCGTCTTCGTGCGTACCGAAAAGGGTTTCGTCGCCCGGCCAGTGCGCGTGGTGTCCAGCGCCGGCGCCTCGGTGCAGGTGACGGGCGAGTTGAAGCCGGGCCAGGAGGTGGCGACGGCATCGGTCATCGCGCTGAAGGCGGCATGGCAGGGCAAGAGCGGGGGTGACAAGTGAGCCCCGGCCGCGCACCGCTGGCCCAGACCGGAGCCGGCCCATGCTGAACCGCCTCGTGCAATTTGCGCTCACGCAGCGCCTGTTCGTCTTGCTGGCCGCCGTGCTGCTGGCCGGCTTCGGCTGGTACGCCTTCCGCTCGCTGCCCATCGACGCCTTCCCCGATGTGTCGAGCACGCAGGTGAAGATCATCATGAAGGCCCCCGGCATGACGCCCGAGGAGATCGAGAGCCGCATCGCGGTGCCGATCGAGGTCGAGATGCTGGGCATCCCGAAGCAGCGCATCCTGCGCTCGGTGACCAAGTACGGCCTGGTCGACGTGACCGTGGACTTCCAGGACGGCACCGACCTCTACTGGGCGCGCCAGCAGGTGGCCGAGCGGCTGAACAACATCGTCGGCGACCTGCCCGCGGGCATCACCGGCGGCATCGCACCGATCACCACGCCGCTGGGCGAGATGTTCATGTTCACCATCGAGGCGCCGCAGCTCACGCTGGAAGAGCGGCGCAGCCTGCTCGACTGGGTCGTCCGCCCCGCGCTGCGTGCCGTGCCCGGCGTGGCCGACGTCAACGCGCTGGGCGGCAAGGTGCACAGCTTCGAGGTGCTGCCCGAACCGGCCAAGCTGCAGGCACTGGGCCTGTCGATGGCACAGATCAAGACTGCCGTCGAAGCCAACAACCGCAACGACGGCGCGGGGCGCCTGGGCGAAGGCGGCGAGGTGCTGCTGGTGCGCACCGAAGGCAGCATCAAGACGCAGGACGACCTGCGGGCGGTCGTCGTCGCGCGCAAGGGTGGCACCGCCGTGCGCCTGGGCGACGTGGCCACCGTGCGCGACGGCAGCACCACGCGTTACGGTGTGGTCACCAAGGACGGCAAGGGCGAGGCCGTGCAGGGCCTGGTGCTGGGCCTGGCCGGCGCCAACGCGCAGCAGGTGGTGCAGGGCGTGAAGGCCAAGATCGCCGAACTGCAGCCCACGCTGCCGGCGGGCGTGACCCTGGAAGTCTTCTACGACCGCGCCTCACTCGTCGAGAAGGCCGTGGCCACGGTCTCCAAGGCCTTGCTGGAGGCCACGCTGATCGTGCTGGTGCTGCTCGGGGCCTTTCTCGGCAACCTGCGTGCCGCGGTGGCCGTGGCCGTGGTGCTGCCGCTGGCGGCGCTGGGCACCTTCATCCTGATGCGCGTCTGGGGCATGTCGGCCAACCTGATGAGTCTGGGCGGGCTGGCCATCGCTTTGGGCATGCTGGTGGACGCGGCCATCGTCGTGGTCGAGAACGTCGTGCAACACCTGAGCCGGCGGACGGCGGGTGGCAAGCTGCCGCGGCTGCACATCGTGCTGCGCGCGGTGCGTGAGGTGGCCGTGCCGGTGGCCGCCGGCGTGCTGATCATCGTCACCGTGTTCCTGCCGCTGCTGACGCTGCAGGGCCTGGAGGGCAAGTACTTCGTGCCGGTGGCGTTGACCATCGTGTTCGCGCTGGCCAGTTCACTGGTGCTGTCGCTGACCGTCATTCCGGTGCTGGCGTCGTTCCTGCTGAAGAAGGTCTCGCACGACGAGCCCTGGCTGCCGCGAAACCTGCTGCGCCTGTACGAGCCGGTGCTGGCCTGGGCGCTGAAGCGACAGAAGTTGGTCTTCATCGCAGCAACAGCTCTTCTGGTGCTGGCCGCAGGCCTGTACACCCAGGTCGGCAAGACCTTCCTGCCCGAGATGGACGAGGGCGACATCATCGTCGGCATCGAGAAGCTGCCCTCGGTGAGCCTGGAGGAGACCGCGGCACTGGACCTGATGGTTCATCAGGCGCTGATGAAGAACATCCCCGAGATCACCGGCGTGGTGGCACGCGCGGGCTCCGACGAGATCGGCCTGGACCCGATGGGCCTGAACCAGACCGACACCTTCCTGATCCTCAAGCCGCGTGCGGAGTGGAAGATGGCGAGCAAGGACGCGCTGATCGACCGCATCCGCGAGGTGCTGGACCAGATGCCCGGCATCATTTACACCTTCACCCAGCCTATCGACATGCGGGTGTCGGAAATGATCATCGGCGTGCGCGGCGACCTGGCGATCAAGATCTTCGGGCCCGATCTCCCCAAGCTGAACGAACTGGCTTCGCGGGTCGAAGGCCTGATGAAGACGGTGCCGGGCAACCAGGACGTCTACACGGTCGAGAACGACGGTGTGCAGTACCTGCGCGTGGTGGTGAACCGCCTGGCGGCGGGCCGCTACGGGCTGTCGATCGAAGACGTGCAGGACGCGCTGCGTGTGCAGATCGAGGGCCAGCGCGCCGGCACGGTGATAGACGGCAACCGGCGCATTCCCATCGTCATCCGCGGGCCGGACATCGTGAGGGTCTCACCGGCCGAATTCGCCGCGCTGCGCATCGCCACACCCGACGGGCAGAGCGTGCCGCTGGAGACCCTGGCCAAGCTGAGCCGCGAGAGCGGCCCGGTGAAGATCGACCGCGAGATGGGCAGCCGCTACAGCGTGGTCATCGCCAACGTCACCGGGCGCGACCTGGTGGGCTTCGTCGAAGAAGCCAAGGCCAAGGTGGCCGCCGAAGTGAAGCTGCCGACCGGCTACCGCATCACCTGGGGCGGTCAGTTCGAGAACCAGCAGCGTGCCGCAGCACGCCTGGCGCTGGTGGTGCCGCTGGCCATCGGCTTCATCTTCCTGATCCTGTTCTCCACTTTCGGCTCGGTGCGGCAGGCGTTGCTGGTGCTCAGCAACATCCCGTTTGCGCTGGTGGGCGGCATCGTGGCGCTGTGGGTCACGGGCGAGTACCTGTCGGTGCCGGCCTCGGTGGGCTTCATCGCCCTGCTGGGCATCGCGGTGCTCAACGGCGTGGTGCTGGTGAGCTACTTCAACCAGTTGCATGCCGAAGGGCATGACCTGCTCAGCAGCGTGACGCAGGGGGCTCGAAGGCGATTGCGACCGGTGCTGATGACGGCGTCGATCACGGCCTTCGGCCTGATTCCGCTGCTGTTTGCCACCGGGCCGGGCTCGGAGATCCAGCGCCCGCTGGCCATCGTCGTCATCGGCGGCTTGATCACCGCGACGGCGCTGACGCTGATTCTGCTGCCCATCCTGTACCTGCGTTTCGCCTTTTCACGTGCCGACGCCGTCTCGACTCGCACCTTTCCGCAGGAGGCCGCCCATGGCTGACTTTTGCCTGACCCTGATCTGCCCGCCCACGGTGGAGGAAAAGCTGCTCGATGTGCTGCTGGCCAACGCCGGCAGCGAAGTCTTCACCAGCACGCCCACCCACAGCCACGGCAGTGGGCAGCAGCGGCTCAGCGCCACCGAACAGGTGATGGGCCGCAGCCGTGCGATGCAGGTCAACGTGCTGTTGACGAGCGACGAGCTCCAGCAACTGCGCGGGCTGCTGCAACGCGACTTCGCCGGCACCGGCGTGCGCTACTGGGCCACACCGCTGGCCTTTGACGGGGAGTTCGCATGAAGCGGTATGTACTGGCGGCCATGGCAGCCCTGCTGATCGGCGGCCCGGCTGCGGCTCAGGAGGTGGCGACGCCCAAGGACCTGCCACCGACCGTGCAGGCGCAGGCCTGGATCGACAAGGACCCGGCCGTCGTCCAGGCGCGGCGCGCGCTGGCCGCGGCGGGCCACGGCGCAGCGGTGCTGGCCGCGGGGCCGCACGAGTGGACGGCCAACGCCAGCACGCAGCGGCGCCGCGTCGGGGGTGTCGGCAACTCCACGGAATGGACGGTGGGCGTCGAGCGCGGCATCCGCATCGGCGGCAAGGCCGGGCTCGACCGCCAACTGGGCGAGGTCGACATCGAGATCGCGCGCGCTCGTGTCGGCCAGGCACGGCGCGAGGCGGCGCGCGCGCTGTCAGACCTGTGGCTGAACTGGCTGGCGGCCCACAGCGCGCAGGCGCTGTTGAAGGAGCAGCTCTCGTTCGCCGAGGCCAACCTGGCTGCGGTGGACAAGCGCAAACGCGCCGGCGATGCCTCGGCGCTGGACCTCAGCATCGCGCAGTCCGACCTGGCCGACGTGCGGCGCCAGGCCAGCCAGGCCGACTCCACCTTGGCCAAGGCGCAGGCCAAGCTGAAGCTGCGCTTCCCGGAGGCAACGCCGCAGCCCGCCGCACTCTCCGATCCGGCCGAGCCGATGTGGCCCGAGGCCCGCTGGCGCGAGCGCATCGTCGCCGAGGCCGACCCGCTGAAGGAGGCCGAAGCGCTGGTGCGCCGGGCCGATCTCACGGCTTCGCGGACCCGCGCCGACAAGCTGCCTGACCCGACCGTGGGCGTGTACACGTCCAGCGAGGTCTTTCGCAACGAGCGCGTGATCGGCATCAGCGTCAGCATGCCGTTCGGCGGCACGGCGCGTGAGCAGCGTCTGCAGCAGTCGCTGCAAGAGGCCGAGGTCGCGCGCGCGGCACTCGACCGCGTGCGCCAGGGCATAACGATCGAGATCGCCGAGACGCATGCGGACGCCGTGGGTGGCCTCGAGCGTTGGCGCATTGCCGAGCGCGGCGCACAGGCCGCGCGCGAGAGCGCGCGCTTGACGCAGCGCGCCTACACCCTGGGCGAGGTGGACCTGCAGTCCCTGCTGCACGTGCGCCGCCAGTCGCTGGAGGCCTTGCGCGCCGCGGGCGAAGCGCGCGCCGACGCGCTGCGCTGGAACTACCGCCTGCTGATCGACGCGCACCTGATCTGGCATCTGGCCGATGACTGATTGCCGCTTGATTGCCGGCGTCCCGCTGCGGGAACCCGCGCATGACCGCGGCGCCCTCCCCCGCCCGACCGGCCACCCCCGGATCGGCATGGGGCGCGCCGATGACGGGCGAGCGCTGGATCGAGGTCGCTCGCATCACCATCATGGGCCTGGCCGCTTGGCCGCTTGGCCGCTTGGCCGTACCGGCAGCAGGCGGTGTCCGTCGCGGTGCTGTGGGCCGCCGCGGCGCTCGGCCTCTACCCGCCGGTCAAGACCGGCCGGCTCGACCTGGTTCGCGAACGCAAGATCGGCACCGGGAACTTCGTGACGATCGCGACACTGGTGCCGATGGCCGGTGGCGAAACCGTGGCCGGTACCGTGTCGATGGTGATCATCCTGATTGCCGGGTTCGTCGCCGAGCTGAACACTGATCGCGCACGCGCCTCCCTGAGCCTCAACCGACTTGCCCGCCCTCAGCGGCGGGCTGCCCCGCCTGCTGGCGATGGCCGCACCCGGCGGCGCGCCCCTGTGGGGTCTGCTGGCCGTGCTGCTGGCCACCGCGGCCTGGGGCGTGCACGACTCGCTGTCTCGCGCACTCGCGGAACGTGCCCCCGGACAGGGGGTGATGGCCAGGTCGCTGCTGGGCGCGACGGCCACGACTGCACTTGCGCTCGCCGTCGGCGTGCCGCTTCGGTCGGCGGGTGCCGCGCTGGTGTTGTTCGCCATCGGCGCCACCGGAGGTGGCCTGAGCCTGCGTCTCTGCCTGCTGGCACGGCGCGCCTTAGGTGCCGCGCGCACGGGTTCGGTGTTTGCCTTCGCCCCCATCATCGGCGCCGCGTTCGCGGTGGCGCTGGGCGACCGCTCGGCCGGCGGGCTGATGGTGCTGGGCAGTGCCGTGATGCTGGCGGGCGTGGTGCTGCATCTGGCAGAGTCGCACGGACACGAGCATAAGCAGAAGACCCTTGCGCAACGAGCACGCCCACCCGCACGACGACGGTCGTCACGACCTTGCGACGGGGGCTGGAGCGAGTGCCTCAGCACCTCGAGTGGCGCGCCGGCAATGTCGTCATGCGCCTGCCCATCGGCCCGTGACCACATGCCCACGCGCCGTGGCCCATCGCGGCCCTGCGCACGCGCGTTCTGGCGTGCGATCGTGTGGCCCAGGCCGCTGCCGCCGCTCTCGCGGCGACGCGAGTCTTCCAGGCGGCGAAAGGGCTCGAACACGCAGCTCAGCGCACAGCGCAGCGCCCTGCTCCAGCCGGGCGTTGCATGGCCTCGGGGTGCGCGTCTCTCAGGCACGCTCACGCCCTGGCTCCCGTCGGTTGCCGCCGCACCGGCCGCCGGTTGGCTGGCGCAGACAGGGTGTGCAGTTGCGCGGTCTACTTCGCCAGGCCGCGGCAGCGGACCTTGACGGCCGCAGCCGGCAGCCTCACCAGGACAGTTCACCGTGCGTCTCCACCCGCGACAGCTGCATGCGCGGCCCGGCGGTCAACGCACTTGAGCAACAACCCCCATGCCTGCCGCCACGCAGTCAGAAGTACGCCAACGTCGAACTTTCAGGCTGCGACTGCTTGTGGGGACTGCTTGAATGGAAGGGGTTGCGCATGGTGAACAGCTCGTGGCCAATCAACCCTTCTCCATTGAAGGTGACCTCGCGCTCAAGGCAGGCCATCTCGCCTGTCTTCCAGATGACCTCCCCGAGCCTTGATTTGGGCACCAGGAAGACCCCCAGATGCGACGCCTGCTCGTATCCCGCCAAGGGTTCGCCGCCGGAATGCCCGAACATGATCACGCGTACCTTGTAGCTCGGGGTTCTGAGCAGCCGAGGCAGGTGGTAGCCGCAACTGACGAAGGGGCTGCGGGCTTGATGCCCCTCCTGATGTGCATGCGCCGCCTGCCGGCTCGCACTCGCCGAACCACTCCCCTGACCCTTCAGGTTGCCCATCTGCTTCCCCCTCAACATGGCGAGGGGGTTGTCCACCCGCTCCTGCGGCAGGCGGGCGGGTTGGCTGGGCTCCACGCGTCCGTGAACGGGCTTTTGCAGGCATGGCGGCAGCAGGGTCTCGCCGTCTCCAGAATAGAACCTGAAGAGTAGAACGCAGTTGCTGGCGGGGTCCCTCTCGAACTTGGCCTTGGCCGAGGCTGCATCGCCATTGATGGTTATGGGTTGCTGGCCTGCATCCACTTGCTTGACTTTCAGTGCGTGGTTCATGGCCCGCAGAAGAAGTGTTCCCCGGGTCAACAGACACTTCTCCAGTTCCTGTTGAAAGGCGCGCTGGAAGTTCGTCGAGAGGTCGCCGCACTGCCATTCGACCCATTGGCGCACCAAGTCCGAACTTCCTGAAATCGTCTCGATGTCTTCGAGCGTTTCCGGCGGAACCGTGCCGGTTCGGCCTCTGTACTCCCCGTCAAGGACTTCGACGCTGCCCCCCCTCGCGCTGAGCACTTCCACGATCGTGCCCTCTTCGAGAACGACGGTGTCTCCCCAGCCGGTCGTCATCCCGACTTGCCTCTTGAGTTTCGTTCTGGGCATATGGCGGTTCCTACAAAGGTTGGGTGAGCTTCACAGCGATCCGCGCGCTGCGGAACTCAGTCGACGCTCGGATGAAACCCCGCTTGAAGTGCGAGCGGCCGAGTGCCGCCCACTTGCGCGGCGCTCGCCCAAGCTGCTGCGCAATGCACGCACGGTCATGGGTGGTCGGGGGCAGACTAACTGCCGGCAAGCAGGGCGGGTGCCATACCCATGCTTTACCCATGGAATTGGGAGTCCGGCGCGAAGAACCTGCCCCACCACCCAAACGACCTCTCGAACGTCAATGAGGGAGCTTGGGCGCACGCAGCAGGTATTCCTCGTTGCTGCAGTCGTGCGTGCTGCGCAGGTCGGCCAGGCAGGGGATGACGTGGACCGTCACGCCACGCTGCGTCAAGCGTGTGAGCAGGGCGGCAGCCGCAGGGTTCTGGCGACACGCACGCGCGATGACCGAGCGCCAGGCAGCGTCTGCGCCGAGGCGGTGTGTCGCGAGTTCCGCGATGTGCTGGTGCCTGTCTTGGATGACCTGCGGCAGCAACTGCTCGACCGCTGAAGAAGGGTCGCCGCCTTGCCCGGGGGGCCATCCGCCCGGGTGATGCCCGGCAGGCCGCGCCAAGCCGGCCCGCGCTCGAACCCCGGCTGCGGCTGACCCAGCGGTCCCTGGATGCGCCCCTAGATCCGCCCCAAGGCGCGCAGGATCTTCTCGGGCGTGATCGGCTGCGACGCCAGCCGCGCCCCGAACGGCGCCAGCGCGTCGTTGATGGCGTTCATCACCGCCGCCGGCGCGCCGGCCGTGCCGGCCTCACCGGCGCCCTTGGCGCCCAGCATGCTGCTGCGCGTGGGGCTCTGTACGTGGCCCACCACGATGTCGGGCATCTCGGCGGCCATCGGCACCAGGTAGTCGGCCATGTTGCCGTTGCGCAGCGTGCCGTCGGTGTCGTACAGGCACTCCTCGAACAGCGCGCCGCCTATGCCCTGCACGATGGCGCCGCGTATCTGCTCGTCCACCAGCATGGGGTTGATGACACGCCCGCAGTCCTCCACGGCCCAGTGCTTGAGCAGCTTGACGAAGCCGGTGTCGGTGTCGACCTCGACATGGCTGACCTGCACGCCGTTGGTGAAGATGAAGGGATAGTCGCGCTGCGCGTAGTGGCGCGTCACCATCAGCTCGGGCGTGAAGGTCTTGGGCAGCGTATCGCTGCGGAAGTAGGCGATGCGGCCCAGTTCGGCCAGCTCCAGCAGCACCGCGCCGCTGGCGCCGTCGACCACCGCGCCGCGGTGCACGCGCAGGCCGGCGCGCTCGCGCTGCAGGATGGCCTCGGCGGTGGCCAGGATGTTCTCGCGCAGCACACGCCCGGCCTGCAGCACGGCCTCGCCGCCGATGCCCGCGCCGCGGCTGGCCCAGGTGCCGCCGCCGTAGGGCGTGGCGTCGGTGTCGCCGGTGACGATGCGCACGCGGGCGATGTCCACGCCCACCGCGTCGGCGGCGATCTGCGCGAAGATGGCCTCGGCGCCCTGGCCCTGCTCGCCGACGCTGCTCATCACCGTGAGCGCGCCGCTGGGCTCCAGGCGCAGCGTGGCACCGTCCTGGCTGGCGATGCGCGCGCCGCCCACGCCGTAGAACGCGGCGCTGGGGTTGGTCAGCTCGATCAGCGCCGCCACGCCGATGCCGCGATAGACGCCGGTCTTGCGCAGCGCGGCCTGCTCGGCGCGCAGCGTGTCGTAGTCGCACAGGCGCTGCGCCTCGCGCAGGCAGGCCTCGTGCGACAACAGCTCGAGCTTGATGCCCGAGGCTCCGGTGGCCGGGTAGGCGTCGTCGGGGATGACGTTCCTCTGCCTGAACGCGATCGGGTCGATGCCGAGCTTCATCGCCATGCCGTCGACCAGCGCCTCGGTCACCGCGCAGGCGATGGGGTGGCCCACGCCGCGGTATTGGCAGGTGGGGGTCTTGTTCTGGAACACCACCTTCAGCTTGGCGCGGTAGGCCTTGTGCCGGTAGGGCCCGCCGGTGAGGTTGACGACCTGGTTGCCCTCGATGCCGCTGGTGCGCGGGAACATGCTGAAGGGCCCGATGCCGGTGAGGTCGTCGATCTCGAAGGCCAGGATCTCGCCGCTGCGCGTGGCCACGATCTTGGCGTGGATGCGGTGCTCACGCGCATGGATGTCGCTGGTGAAGCTCTCGATGCGGTCGGCGACGAACTTCACCGGGCGCCTGAGCATGATGGCCAGCGCCACGGTGGCGAAGTCGTCGGGGTAGGCGTGCACCTTGATGCCGAAACTGCCACCGACGTCGCGGCAGATCACGCGCACCTGCTGTTCCTGCAGGCCGAACTGTCGGCAGTACAGATCCTGCATCATGTGCGGGGCCTGGAAGCTGTGGTGCACCGTGAGTTTCTGGTCGCCGGGGTTCCAGTCGGCGATCTGGCAGCGCGGCTCCAGCGTCACGCCGGTGTGGCGGCCGAAGACATAGGTCTCCTCGAAGACCACGGCGTCGGCGCGCGCCAGGGCCTCGTCGACACCGCCGGTGTCGAGCCGGCGCTGGAAACACAGGTTGTCGCCGAGCTCGGGGTGGATCAGCGGCGTGGCCGGGTCCAGCGCCGTCTCGGTGTCGAGCACCGCGGGCAGGTCTTCCCACTCCACCTCCAGCAGCGCCAGCGCGTCTTCGGCGCGGGCGCGCGTTTCGGCGACGACGGCCACCACCGGTTCACCCTGCCAGGTGGCGCGGTCCATCGCCAGCGGGTACTGCGGCGCGCTCTTGATGCCGGCCAGGTGGGCCAGCGTGGCCACCCAGGGCTTGCACAGCGTGGCGATCTCGGGGCCGGTGACGACGGCGATGACCCCCGGCAGCGCCTGCGCGGCGCTGCGCGCAATGCGCGTGATGCGCATGTGCGCCACCGGGCTGCGCCACAAGGCGACGTGCGCCAAACGCGGCAGCTCGATGTCGTCGATGAACTGGCCGCGGCCCTCGGTGAGCCGGCGCGTGCCTTCGCGCGGCAGCGCCACGCCGATGTGGCGCTGGTCTTCGGTGACGGCGGGCAGGTCGGCGCCGAGGTCGCGGCGGGTGGGCAGGTCGGCAGGGTGGTTCATTCCGTGTCCTCCCGCTGGGCGGCGTCGGAGAAGCGGCCGGCGCTCTGCTGGGCCAGCACCGCGCAGACGGCGTCGACGATGGCGTGGTAGCCGGTGCAGCGGCAGTAGTTGCCGCTCATCCAGGCGCGCACCTCTTCGCGGTTGGCGTCGGGCCTGCGCTCGACCAGGTCGAGTGCGGCCATTAGCATGCCCGGCGTGCAGTAGCCGCACTGCAGCGCGTTGTGTTCGATGAAGGCGTCCTGCAGCGCCTTCAGGCGCGGGCTTGGCGTCTCGGTCTCGACCGTCTCGATGCGGCAGCCGTCGGCCTGCGCGGCCAGCACCAGGCAACCGCGCACGACCTGGCCGTCGACACGCACGGTGCAGGCACCGCAGACGCCGTGTTCGCAGCCCAGGTGCGAACCCTTGAGGCCGCAGTCCTCGCGCAGGAAGTCGGTGAGATGTTTTCGGCACTCGACGTCACGCACCACGGCCTGGCCGTTGATCTCGACATGCACGCGGCGGGTGGGGTGGTCGTTGGGGGTCGGCATGGGTGTCTTCAGTCTCAGGTGGCCAGATTGCGCACGGCGCGGCGCATCAGCGTGGCCGCCATCTGCGTCTTGGCGGCGGCGGAATGCGTGAGGTCGGCAAAGGGCTGCAGCTCGGCGCGCAGCGCGGCGTCGGCGGCGGCCAGGCGGGTCTCGTCCAGCGCACCGGCCTGCAGCACGGCTTCGGCCTGTCGCGCGCGCAGTGGGCGGTCGCCCAGGCTCAGGAAGGCCAGGCGCAGCCCGTGCAGGGTCGTGCCGTCCCAGCGCGCCCGCGCGGCCAGGCCGGCCACGGCGTAGTCGCCATGGCGGCGTGCGAGTTCGTCGAAGGCGTGGCGCTCGCCCGGCTGCAGCAGCGGCACTTCCACCGCGGCCAGCAGTTCGCCGTCGCGCAGCGCGGTGCTGTACAGGCCGTGGAAGAAGTCGGCCGCGGCGACTCGGCGTTCACCCGCCGCGCCGTGGATCACCAGCGTGCCGTCCAGCGCCAGCACGCAGGCCGGCCACTCGGCGGCCGGGTCGGCGTAGGCCAGGCTGCCGCCCATCGTGCCCATGTTGCGGATGGCGCGGTGCGCGATGTGCGGCGCGGCCTGGGTCAGCAGCGGCGCGTGCCGCGCCACCAGCGGCGACTCTTCGATCTCGACGTGCCGCGTCAGCGCGCCGATGCGCAGCCGGGCTTGCGAAGCATGGCCCTGCACCGAGACGCCGCGCCAGCCCGTCAGGCCGCCGATGTCGACCAGCAGCGTGGGCTGCGACAGCCGCAGGTTCAGGCTGGGCAGCAGCGTCTGCCCGCCGGCGAGGATGCGTGCGTCGTCGCCGTGCTGCGCCAGCAGGGCCAGGGCGTGCTGCGGGCTGTCGGCGCGCACGTAGTCGAAGGCCGGGGATTTCATGGCGGCGGGGTCTCCAGCGGCGACGCTCACTTGGGCGGGCAGGGCGCTTGCCCGGCCGCGGCGGCGCTTCGGGTTTGTCGGGATTTCGGCTTGTTGACCAAGCGCTCAACAATCTTCGCGAAGTTGAGCAGATGGTCAATACCGAAGAAACCCTGGCAGCCGAACGGCCCCGCAGCACCCGCGCGGCCGGGGCGCCCGTGACTTCGGTGGCGGCACCGGCCGCCGTCGCGCCGGTGCGGCGCCGGCTGGGCGCGCTGGAGCGCGAGCGGCAGATCGTCGCCGGCGCCACCGAGTTCTTCGCGCGCCGCGGCCTCGACGCGCAGATGCGCGAGCTGGCGGCCGAGATCGGCATCGCGCACACGCTGCTGTACCACTACTTCCCGACCAAACGCCACCTCATCGAGCGTGTCTACGCCGAGACCATCGCCGGCCGCTGGGACGATCGCTGGGAGGGCCTGCTCGACAACCCGCGCACCCCGGTGGCCGACAAGCTGCACGCCTTCTACCGCGAGTACCTGCCGGCCATCCTCACGCCCGACTGGCTGCGCATCCTGGTGCACTCGGGCCTGTCCGACGGGCTCATCCCCGACCGCTACTTCGCGATGGTGCGCGAGCGCCTGTTTCCGCGCCTGCTGCGCGAGGCGCGGCGCGCCGCCGGCAGCGCCAGCCGTGCCAGGGCCACGCCGCGCGAAGAGGCGTTGCTGATGGCCTTTCACGGCGGGCTCATCTACCACCTGGGCATCTGGCCGCTGATCTACCGCCAGAGCTACACCGGCCAGGGCGACGCCGGCCTGACCGACGTCTTCATCGCCGACCGCATCCGCGGCTTCCTGGCGCAGATGCCCGAGGTGATGCCCGCAACGCGACGCCGCCGCGCAGCCTGAGCTTCGACGCAGGAGACACCCATGACGCTGGCACTCAACCACTTCTCGATACGCAGCCTCGACCTCGCGGCCTGCGAGCGTTTCTATTGCGGGCTGCTCGGCATGCACGTCGGGCCGCGGCCGCCGTTCCCCTTTCCGGGGCTGTGGATATACCCCGAGGTCCCCAAGGCGGCCGACGACTACGCGGGCGCGGCCGTGCACATCATCGGCATCGACCGCAACGACCCCGAAGGCCTGAGGCAGTACCTCGGCGACCGCGACGAGTCCAGCCTGCAGGGCACGGGCTCGGTCGACCACGTGGCATTTACCGCCACCGGGCTGAACAGCCTGCGCGAGCGGCTGCGCGCCGCCGGCATCGCGCTGCGTGAACGGCAGGTGCCGCTGCTGGGGCTGCACCAGGTGTTCGTCGACGACCCCAACGGCGTCGTCGTCGAGCTGAACTTCCCGGCTGCCGAAGCGGCCTGAGCGCGCGCCGCACGCGATGGCCCGCATCCTCGTCGTCGGTGGCTCGCTCGGTGGCCTGATGGCCGCCAACCTGCTGCTGCGCGACGGGCACGAGGTGCAGGTGCTGGAGCGTTCGCCGCGCTCGCTGCAGGGCCGCGGCGCCGGCATCGTCACGCACGAAGGCCTGCGCGAGGTGCTGCGCCTGGCCGGCGCCGTGGTCGACGCGACGCTGGGCGTCGCCGTGGCTTCGCGCGTGGTGCTGGGCGCCGACGGCCGGCCGCAGTGCCGCTGGGCGCACCCGCAGATCCTCACCAGCTGGGGCCGCCTCTACACGTTGCTGCGCGCCGCGCTGCCCGAGGCCCACCTTGGCCTGGGGGCCGGCGTGAAGGCCGTGCAGCAGCACGGCGACGGCGTCAGCGTGCAACTCACCAACGGCCAGGCGCTGCAGGCCGACCTGCTGGTGGCCGCCGACGGCATACGCAGCACCGTGCGAGCGCAACTGCTGCCGGCCGTGCAGCCGCAGTACGCGGGCTACGTGGCCTGGCGCGGCGTCTGCGAAGAGGCCGCGCTGTCGCGCCACACGCGCGAGACGCTGTTCCCGCACTTCGGTTTCGGGCTGCCGCCGGGCGAGCAGATGCTGGGCTACCCGGTGGCCGGTGCCGCCGACAGCACCGAGCCCGGCCAGCGGCGCTGGAACTTCGTCTGGTACCGCCCGGCTGCCGCCGGCGCCGAGCTCGAGACGCTGCTCACCGATGCCGACGGCCAGCACTTCCCCGAGGGCATCGCGCCGCAGGCGGTGTCGTGGCGCCACATCGCCGCCGTGCGCGCCGCGGCGCGCACCACGCTGGCGCCGCAGTTCGCCGAGGTGCTGGAGAAGACGGCCGTGCCCTTCCTGCAGCCCATCTACGACCTCGCTTCGCCGCAGCTGGCCTTCGGCCGCATCGCGCTGCTGGGCGACGCCGCCTTCGTGGCGCGCCCGCATGTCGGCATGGGCGTGGCCAAGGCCGCCGCCGACGCGCTGGCGCTGGCCCGCGCCATCGCCGCGGCCGGCGCCACGCCGGCCGCGCTGCAGCAGTACGACGCGTTGCGCCGCCCGGCCGGCCAGGCCGTGGCCGAACGGGCGCGCCAACTGGGTGCCGGGCTGGAGGCACGGCCCCCCGGCACGCCGCCGGCCCCGCCGCGCGACGCGGCCGCGGTGATGCACCACACGGCCGTCGATGCGAGCCTGTTCGAGACCTACCCACCGTGAAGCACTGACCCCATCCACCACAGACTTTCAGCACCCACCGGCCATTCGAAGCCGGAGTTCAACGCCCGCCCGACCACCCCCCGAAGGAGACACAGCCATGAGCCACCTGCCCCAGAGCAAAAGCCGCCGCCAACTGATCGTTGGCGGGGCCGTCGTCGCCGCCGCGCCGGCGCTGTTCCACGTTGCCCGCGCGCAGGCCGGCGCGATCAAGATCGGTTTCCCGGTGCCGCTGACCGGCCCCTTCAGCGCCGAGGCGCAGGACCAGGTGCGCGCCGCCGAACTGGCCGTGAAGGAGTGGAACGCCGCCGGCGGCCACAAGGGCCAGAAGTGCGAGCTGCTGGTGCGCGACGACAAGCTCAACCCGGGCGAGGCCGCCACGCGCACGCTGGAGCTGATCGAGAAGGACAAGGTCAACTTCGTCGTCGGCTCGCTCTCGGCGGCCACGCAGTTGTCGATCAACGCCGTGACGCGTGAACGCAAGGTGCTGTTCAACAGCATCAGCCAGAGCGACGCCATCAACGAGGCCAAGGACTGGAGCCTCTACACCTTCCACGAGGCGCTGAACCCGCACCTGACGGCCGGTGCCGTGGCGCGTTACGCCTTCCCGAAGTTCGGCAAGCGCATCGCCTACCTGACGGCCGACTACGCCTACGGCCACGAGATGGTGCGCGGCTTCCAGCGCGCCGGCCAGGCCATGGGCGCGCAGACCGTGGCCGACATCCGCCACCCGCTGGGCGCCGCCGACTACAGCGCCTTCCTGCCGCGCATCCAGGCGCTCAAGCCCGACATCCTGGTGCTGTGCAACTTCGGCCGCGACCTCGTCAACAGCGCCAAGCAGGCCACCGACTTCGGCCTCAAGCAGGGCACCAAGATCATCGCCCCGGTGCTGCTGTACACGAGCCGAATCGCCGGCGGGCCCGATGCCTTCGAGGGCATCCTGGGCGGCACCAGCTACTACTGGGGCATGGAAGACAAGATCCCCAGCGCGAAGAGGTTCAACGATGCCTTCCGCAAGGCCTACGGCGGCGCCGTGCCGTCGGACTACGGCGCCCTGGGCTACGCCGGCATCCTGAGCGTGCTGCAGGCGGTGAAGAACGCCGACGCCACCGACTCGCAACGCGTGGCCATCGCGCTGCGCCAGCTCAAGTACGACTGGTACAAGGGGCCGCAGTTCTATCGCAAGTGCGACCACCAGAGCGTGCAGAGCGTGGTCATCGTCGAGAGCAAGTCCAAGAACATGAAGGACAAGAACGACGTCTTCAACGTGCTGGCGGTCGAGGACGCGAACGAGAAGAACCTGCGCAGCTGCGAGGAAATGGGCCACAAGGTGAGCTGACGCACGCCATGGACATCACGCCCTCGCTGCTGGCCCTGCAACTCGTCACCGGCATCGCGCTGGGGGCGATCTATGCACTGCTGGCGGTGGGCTTGAGCCTGATCTTCGGCATGCTCACGGTCGTGAACTTCGCGCATGGCGCGTTTTTCATGGTCGGGGCCTTTGTCGGCCTGTACTTCCTGGGGCTCACCGGCAACTTCTGGTTCAGCCTGGTGCTCACGCCGCTGGTGGTGGGCGCCATCGGCCTGGTGACCGAGCGTTTCCTGGTGCGGCCGCTGTACGGCCGCGGCATCGACTACCCGCTGCTGCTGACCTTCGGGCTGAGCTGGGTGCTCATCGAGGCCATGCGCATCGCCTTCGGCGTCGAGGGCCTGCCCTCGTCGACGCCGGCCGAACTGCGCGGCGCAGTCGACCTGGGCATCGGCTTCTTCCCCAAGTACCGGCTGTTCCTGATCTTCGCCACCGCGGTGGTCGTGATCGCGTTGTGGCTGTTCCTGGAGAAGACGCGCTACGGCCTCATCGTGCGTGCCGGCAGCCGCGACGGCGACATCTGCCGCGTGCTGGGCATCGACATCGCGCGCGTCTGGCTGATGGTGTTCGGCATCGGCTGCGCCATCGCCGGCCTCTCGGGCGTGCTGGCCGCGCCGACACGCGCGGTCAACCCCGAGATGGGCGTGCACGTGCTGGCCGAGAGCTTTGTCGTCACCGTGGTCGGCGGCATGGGTTCGCTGGTGGGCGCGGTGGTGGCCGGGTTGCTGGTGGGCGTCGTCTTCGCGATGACCTCGCTGTTCGCGCCTGAGCTGGCCGAGCTGTCGATCTTCGTGCTGATGGCCGTGGTGCTGCTGCTGCGACCGCAGGGCCTGTTCGGCAAGGCGGGGCTGATGGGATGAGTGCGACCCCGCCCGTCGATGCCAAGGCGCCCGGCTATGCGCGCGGGCTGTTCGAGCTGGTGCAGCGCCACCGCGTGGTGGCGGTGCTGCTGTTCCTGCTCGCCTTCCCGCTGCTCATGCCCTACGAGGCGCTGGCGGTCAACATCCTCGTCTTCGGCCTCTTCGCCGTGGGCTTCAACCTGCTGTTCGGCTACACCGGGCTGCTGAGCTTCGGCCACGCGGCCTTTCTGGGCGTGGGCAGCTACCTCACGGGCATCGCGATGGTGCACTTCGGCTGGCACTGGCTGCTGGCGCTGGCGCTGGGCGTGGTGTCGGCGGCGGCAGTGGGCGTGCTCATCGGCTACCTGGCGATACGCACGCGCGGCATCTACTTCTCGATGGTCACGCTGGCGCTGGCGCAGATCGTCTACTACGCCTTCTACAAGGCCGAGCGCTGGACCGGCGGCGAAAACGGCCTGCGCGGCATCCAGGTGCCGGAGCTGCACATCGGGCCGTGGACGCTGGACTTCCTCAACCCGGTGACCAAGTACTACGTCATCCTGACCTTCGTCGCCGCGGCGCTGTGGTTCGTTTCGCGGCTGCTGGCTTCGCCCTTCGGCGCCGTCATCGAGGCCGTGCGCGAGAACGAGCAGCGCGCCGCCGCCTGCGGCTACGACGTGGCGCGCACCAAGCTGCTGGTGTTCGTGATCTCGGCGGCCCTGTGCGGCCTGGCCGGCGCGCTGCGTGCGCTGCACCTGAGCGTGGTGCCCATCGACAGCCTGCACTACCTGCAGTCGGGCCAGGCGGTGATGATGTGCCTGCTGGGCGGCATGGGCACCTTCTTCGGCCCCTTCGTCGGCGCGGCGGTGTTCCTGACGCTGGAAGACGTGGTGACCACGCTCACGCGCCACTGGACGGGCGTGGTGGGCGCGGTGTTCATGTTCTTCGTGCTCTTTTTCCCGGCCGGCCTCTGGGGCACGCTGGTGCAGCGTGTGCAGCGCGCGGTGCGGGCACGATGAGCAGCGCCGTCGCACCCATCCTCGAGGTCGAGGGCCTCAGCAAGCATTTCGGCCGCTTCGTGGCGCTGAACAAGGTCACGGCCCGCTTCCAGCCGCACAAGCTCAGCGCCATCATCGGCCCCAACGGCGCCGGCAAGAGCACCTTCTTCAACGTCGTCAGCGGCGCCTTCGCGCCGACCGAGGGGCGGCTGAAGTTCAAGGGCCGCGACATCACCGGCCTGGCGCAGCATCAGTTCGCACGCATCGGCATCGCCAAGAGCTTCCAGATCACCAACGTGTTCAAGCAGCTGAGCGCGCACGAGAACGTGCGCGTGGCGGTGCAGATGCGGCACGCGCGCTACGAGCTGCTGCGCCCGCGCGCGGCGATGCGCGAGCTGTCCGACCGCGCCTCGGAACTGCTGGCTCGCGTGGGCCTGGCTGGCCTGCGCGACCGCGCCGCGGCCGACCTGGCGCACGGCCAGCAGCGCGCGCTGGAGGTGGCCATGGCGCTGGCCGCCGAGCCCGAGCTGCTGCTGATGGACGAACCCACGGCGGGCATGTCGCCCGAGGAGACGGTGGTCATGATGGACCTCATCACCGCGCTGGCGGCCGAGCGCTCGGTGATCATCGTCGAGCACAAGATGAAGCTGGTGATGGGCATCTGCGAGCGCCTGCTGGTGCTGCACCACGGCGAGTTCCTGGCCGAGGGCACGCCCGAGGAGATCAAGGCCAACGCCGATGTGCGGCGCGTTTATCTGGGGCAGGGCTGATGCTGACCGTCGACGGACTCGACGCCTGGTACGACCACAGCCACGTCGTGCAGGGGCTGCGCTTCGAGGTGCGCGCCGGCGAGATCGTCACGCTGATGGGGCGCAACGGCGCGGGCAAGACCAGCACGCTGCGCGCCATCATGGGCTTGATGGTTCAGCGCGCCGGCAGCGTGCGTTTCGATGGCCGGGAGATCCTGGCCCAGCCCGCGCACACGCGCTACCACCTGGGCCTGGCCTACGTGCCCGAAGAGCGCCGCATCGTGCCCGGACTCACGGTGCGCGAGAACCTGCGACTGGGGCTGATCGCCGGGCGCGAGCGCCACACGGAACGCGAGCGCATAGCCGAGATCGCGCGCACCTTCCCGCGCCTGGCCGAGCGCATGGAGCAGGAGGGCAGCTCGATGAGCGGCGGCGAGCAGCAGATGCTGGCCATCGCACGCGCGATGATGGCCAGGCCACGCATGATCCTGCTCGACGAACCCTCGGAAGGCATCATGCCGGTGCTGGTCGACGAGATGTTCGCGCTGTTCAGGCGCCTGAAGGACGAAGGCACGACCATCCTGCTGGTCGAGCAGAACGTCGAACGCGCGCTGGCGCTCAGCGACCGCGCCTACATCCTCGACCAGGGCCGCGTCGTGCACGCCGGCAGCGGCGCCGAGCTGCTGGCCGATCGCGAGATCCAGGAGCGCTACTGCGCCGTGTAGCCGGCGCCGCGGGCGCGCCGTGGCCACCGCGCCGCGTTGAGGCTTCTCAACGCGAGCTTCGCGGCGCGGGGCCAGACTGGCCATCTGGCCGGGGTGGCCGCGACGGGTGTCGCAGGCCCCGACCCGGCCCCGGGAGCCCCGTATGAAGGACATCGACAACCTGTTCGGCAAGGCCATCGGCGAGATCGAACGCATGCTCAACACCAAGACCGTGGTCGGCGACCCGATCACGCTGGACGGCAAGACGTTGATCCCGCTCATCAGCATCGGCTTCGGCTTCGGCGTCGGTGCCGGCGAGGGCAACGACCCCAAGAAGGGCGCCGGCAGTGGCGGCGGCACGGGCGGCGGTGGCGGCGTCAAGCCGGTGGCGGTGATCGTCGTCGACAAGGACGGCGTGCGTGTCGAGCCGGTCAAGGGCGGCGCAGCCTCGCTGCTCGAGAAGGTGGCCGACGTGGCCGGCAAGTTCGCACAGGCCAAGCCGGCCGAGAAGGTCTGAGACGGCGTGAACGGGCGGCGCCATGATGGCTGCGCTGGCCGTTCTCGGCGCCGTGCTCGGGCTGTTGTTGCTGTTGCTCGCCGTGCCCGTCGGCGTCGAGTTCCGGCTGCGGCGCGTCGGGGCCTTCGACGCCCGGGTCACGATCCGCTGGCTGTTCGGGCTGGTGCGGCTGCGCGCCGGCTGGCCCATGCCGGCGGCGGGTGCGCGGCGCCCCGCGCCAGCCCGCCGCGCGAAGCCCGGGCATGGCCCGCGTGGCAGCCCGGGCCGCGCGCTGCGCCTCTTCGGTGATGCGGCGTTTCGCCGGCGTGTCGTGCGCCTGGTGCGCGACCTGGTCGCGGCGGCGCGGCTTCGCGACCTCTCGCTGCATGCGCGGCTGGGCCTGGGCGACCCCGCGGACACCGGCCGGCTGTGGGCCTTGATCGGCCCCTTGAACGCCGCGGCGCAAGGCCTGGCGCGATGCGAGTTGCGCGTCGAACCCGACTTCGGCGACCCCGTGTTCGAGTTCGACGCGCGCGGCGCGGCGCTGCTGGTGCCGCTGCGTTTGCTGGCGCTGGGCGTGGCGTTCGTGCTCTCGCCGGCCACGCTGCGCGCCTGGCGCGCCGTTGGGGCCGCCGATGGCTGAACCCGGCTCGCGCACCGAGGTCCTCCGGGTCGGTGCGCCGCTGGACTTCGGCGGCGTCAGGCTGCTGCTCGTTGAGCACACCGTCGCGCAGGCGGCCGGTGCTGGCCGCGGCCTGTGGTGCTGGTGCAGCAAGGCGCCCTACGCGGTGCTCGTGCGCCATGGCGGCCACGTACAGGCCGTGGGCGCCGACGCCGCCCCGCTGCCGCTGGACGGTTTGTGCGCGCAGGTGCCGGGGCTGGCCGGCGCGCTGGCCTCGCTGTAGCGAGCCGCGCCTGCAGGGCCGGCTACAGCGCCATGGCCGGCCGCTGCGCCATCAGCGAGCGCCAGCGCGCCAGGTTCGGATGGCTGTCCGCATCGGGCTTGACGCGCACCACGCGCGCGAAGTCCACGGCCACGACGGCGGTGATGTCGGCGATGCTGAAGCGGTCGGTGGCCACGGTGTCGCGACCGGCCAGGTGCAGGTCGAAAGTGGTCAGGAACTGCTGCAGCCGCGCCAGGCCGCGTTGCGCCAGCTCGGGGATCTGCGCGTAGGCCACGGGGCCGGTGAGGGCGCGGTCCTTCATCGCCGGGGCGCTGTTGCGCAGGGCCTCGGCGATGGCCATGAAGCACTCGAACTCGATGCGCCAGTTCCAGCTCGCGATCTCGGCCTTCTCCAGCGCCGTGCGGCCCATCAGCGGCGGCTCGGGGACCTGCGCCTCGAGCCAGGCGGCGATGGCGGCGTTGTCGCCCAGCACGTGGCCATCGTCCAGCCGCAGCGCCGGCACCGTGCACTGCGGGTTGATGGCGCGAAAGGCCTCGCCCAGCTGTTCCTGGCCGCGCAGGTCGATCACGACGGTGTCGTGCGGCACACCCTTCTCGGCCAGCAGGATGCGGGCGCGGCGCGGGCTCGGGGCCATGGGGAAGTCGTAGAGGGTGATCATCGTTGGGCTCCTTGCGGCGTGATGGGCCAGTCTATCGGCAGCCACGGCCGGCGCGCTCGTCTGCATGGCTGTTGGCGTGCTGGCATGCTCGGCGCTGCGCCCGCCGGCGACTCGCCAGCGACCCACTTTCACGGAGTTCACCGCATGACCGACAGCCCGAGCTACACCCCGCCCGCGATCTGGACCTGGAACAAGGAGAACGGCGGCAAGTTCGCCAGCATCAACCGGCCCGTGGCCGGCGCCACGCACGACAAGGCGCTGCCTGTGGGCCGCCATCCGCTGCAGCTGTACTCGCTGGCCACGCCCAACGGCGTCAAGGTCACGGTGATGCTGGAAGAGCTGCTGGCGCTGGGTCACGCCGGCGCCGAGTACGACGCCTGGCTCATCAAGGTCAGCGACCGCGACCAGTTCGGCAGCGGCTTCGTCGCCGTCAACCCCAATTCCAAAATCCCGGCGCTGATGGACCACAGCGGGCCGGCGCCGGTGCGCGTGTTCGAGTCGGGCGCCATCCTGCTCTACCTGGCGGAGAAGTTCGGCGCCCTGCTGCCCAAGGAGGTGCCCGCGCGCGCCGAATGCCTGTCGTGGCTGTTCTGGCAGATGGGCAGCGCGCCCTACCTGGGCGGCGGCTTCGGCCACTTCTACGCCTACGCGCCGACCAAGATCGAGTACGCCATCGACCGCTTCGCGATGGAGGTCAAGCGCCAGCTCGACGTGCTCGACCGCCACCTCGCGCAGCACACCTACCTGGCCGGCGACGACTACAGCATTGCCGACATCGCCGTGTGGCCCTGGTACGGCGCGCTGGCCAAGGGGCTGCTCTACGAGGCCGGCGAGTTCCTGCAGGTGCAGACGTATGCCCACGTGCAGCGCTGGGCCGACCTGATCGCCGCGCGCCCGGCCGTGCAGCGTGGCCGCCGCGTCAACCGCAGCTGGGGCGAGCCGGCCAGCCAGTTGCCCGAGCGGCACGACGCGAGCGACTTCGATAGGCCCGCAGCGCCGCCGTGAGCGAGGGGGCTCAGGTCGCGAGCAGCACGCGGATCAGCATGTCGATCACGTCCTGCCCGTCGGGCGACTTCAGCCGGTGCTGGCGCAGCGAGCGTGCCAGCTCGCCGCGCGCCAGGCGCTGCGTGTCCGAGCGGATCAGGATGTTGGCGATGGCGCGCTGCACCTGCAGCGAACGCGCCTGCGGGAACAGGCCGGCCACCTCCTGCAGGCTTTGCGGGTCGGCCAGGCGCTGCTTGGCCAGTGTCTCCAGCGCGCGCACCTGGGCGTCGCTGCCGCGCATGCGCACGATGTTGGCCGTCACCTTGCGCACCTCGCCCACGCTGGCCAGCGGGCGGTGGCGCAGGTAGACCTGGGCCAGCGCGACGTCCTCGTCGCGCGTGCTCGCCAGCAGCGCCAGCATGCGCTCGTGGCCCTCGGGCTGGCCCAGGCAGGCCAGCGTGGCGGCATGCGCCGCCGGCCCGGCCTGCACGGCGCCGGTGGCCAGCAGCAGCGGCGCCAGCGCCGGCTGGCGTGAGTGCGGCGACGCGCACACCAGGTCGACCTCGTGCTGGCCGAAGGCGCCGCGCGCCATGCGCTCGGCGATCAGGCGCACGAACTCGCGCTGTTCCTGCTCGGCCGTGAGCCAGGTCAGGCGGTGCGCCAGGCCCAGCATGCGCGCCTGTATCGTGGCCTCGTCGGCATCGCGCGCGAACTCGAGGTAACGCTCGCCAGAGGGCCGGTCGGCGGCGATGGCCGCCAGCGCCGCGGCCACGTCGGGCCGCTGCAGCGTCTGCGCATCCAGCGATTCGACGAAGTGTTCGAGGTGGTCGAGCAGCATGCGCACCTGCGTCACGTCGCGCTGCAGCACCTGGTGCACGAAGCGGAGCTTCTGCACCGCCGTCGGCTGGTCGTCGGCCAGCCGGCACATGTCGGCGTGAAAGCCGGCGTGCGGGTCGTCGTCGGCCAGCCCGGCGACGCTGATCATCGAGGTCGGGCCGAACAGGCCCAGCAGCGTCGGGCTGGGCCGGCCGCTGGCCACCTCGCCGGCGGGCGCGGTCTGGAAGTAGCGTTCGAGCATGGGCCCGGCGTAGCGTCCCAGCGGCGCCTGCGAGGAGAAGCCGTAGAGCACGGGCACGCCCTTGAAGATGTGGCGCAGGCGCTCGCGGTTGCTTTCGCCGTAACGCTCGCTCAGCAGCGCCGCCACCTGCCTGGCTTCGGCCGCCGGCACGCCGGCGCGCGCCAGGCTGCGCAGCACCTCGCCGGCGGCGACGCGGCGCGGCGTCGTCTTCAGCGTGTTGCAGCCGAAGAGGTAGGCCTCCTTCAGCTGCGAGAACAGGCCGCTGCAAGACGCGCTGCACGAGGCCTGTTGCAACTGGTGCACGGTGAGCCCGCCG
>PNKD01000027.1 GCA_013822265.1 Leptothrix sp. (in: b-proteobacteria) | reverse complement strand
CACACCTGCCGGCCTCGCCGTTCGTGCCTGCCGTGGCCCTGTCAGCAGGCGTCACAACGCATCGCGTGCGAAGTCAAGTTCCACACGAAACGGCATAGAGCCGGGTCAGCCGCCTGACAACCTGCGGTGCAGCCACTGGCTCACTCTCCGCGCGAATGCGACTGGACTCCTCTTGCAATGCGGCCGGGTTGCGCTCGTAGGCGTCGCGCAGTGGTTTGACGTCCTCGTATCGGATGTCGTTTGGCGACTGGAATGCGCTCACGACGGCGTCTGGCAAGTTGGCCATATCGGCTGCGCGGCTGATCGTCGACACATTGCAGCCGATCTTTGCGGCGAGTTCGATCTTCTTCATCCCCGGGGGCCGGTCGAGCGCGTGTCGCACCTGCAGACAAAACTCCCAGGGAGAAAGGTCGGCCCTACCCCTGTTTTCGCGGATGCGATCGAGGTAGTCCTCCGTCGGTGAGTCTGTCTTTGCCTCGATTGCGCGCACGGACACGCCAGTGTCTCGACATGCACGTAGCCGCCGCTCGCCCCACACGAGTTCCCAGTGGGCGGGCACCCCTTCGGACTCGGCAACCCATCGGACCATGATCGGCTGCAGGTTCCTGCCTTTCGCGCGGATGCCCTGCCGCAGTTCCTCAAATTTTTCGTTCTCGAAGGCGGATTCGGTTCTGTTGGGCGTGTTCGGTATGCGAACCGAATGGGGGTCAAGGAGGATGACAAAATCAGTGACGGGAGGGTCGACGTTTGCGGCCAAAGCACTGTTGGCCAAAGAGGAACTGCTTGGATCGAACGTCGGAAGACCGATGTCGAGATCGATGGGTGGGGGGATGGTGGACGAGGTGTTGACGGGGTGATTCGAGGCCATAGTGACTTCCTTGGTGGGTGGGACCCATCGCAAAGAAGATCACGGCATTGCCCGTGACCTTCAGTGCGACGAGCCGGGGCTCGTACTGCGAACTGAAAATCACGGTGGCCAGCTACCGTCCAACGCACTGCCTGACCCCTGGAATGTTTGCGGCACCTTGGATTCATGGAACCCGCGGAGAAAATGCAGAGGCAGTGCGAACGAAAGATTAACAGGCTTCAGCGCCGCTTCTGCCGCAACTGCGCTGCTTTGGGCAGAAAGTTTCGAGCCTCAGCATGACTGGCCACTCAGTCGCTTCGAAGGCATCATCGATCCGTTCACCATCGCCACAACGCGCAGCCTCAACCATGCAGGAACTGTCCCGCTCTATCCTCAATGGGGTCGACCACGACGCCGAACTTCGCGTGCGCAGTTGCGTCGAGCGACTGCGCGAGCGTGTTCGCGATGGGGTCAAGGAGGCGTTTATGTTCACACTGGGTGCACGCCGGGGCAGTCGCCACGCCATCACGGTGTCTTTCGAGCGCGGTGATGCGATTCTGGAAGGAGTCATCAAATCTGATGACGCGCTCGGTCAGGTCCTGTCCGCCTACCGCGACAGCATCGTCGATGGGCTGTCCTGCATCGACAGGTTGCGGTCTGCGCGGCAATCACTTGACGGTGAGCTGGGCGACGAACTGGACGCCCTCTATCCTGGCGAGGCCAGCGACGAGTTGGAGCAGTTCCTCCGCAATATGGATAAGCGCATCGAGCGGGCTGGCATCGTGCAGCGTCTGTTCTCGCTGCGCTCTGACTTTCTGGGCTCCTACATGCCGGCAGCACGTAGCGGGCACATCACGCTGCACTGGGGATTGATCGGTCTGGTGGCGCCGCGACTCGGCGTGAGCGTGGAGGCACTGGCGCTAAAGGTGCTGGCGCACGAGTATGCGCACGCGTTGTCCCATCTGGGCATCGATGCGAACGGCGAGCACTGGACGCTTGACGCCTACGGGCAGGCGGACGAGTTCGTTCACGAGGGCCTGGCCAACTACATGTCGGCGGCGGCGTTGGCTGCCAGCGACGACTGGTGGTTTCGGGAGGCCCTGGAGGCGTTGAAGAGGATGGTGGAGCATCAGACACCTCCATATCGAGAGTTCCAGCGCTGGCAACGTGACGTGGGCGCCAAGCCTGAGGCGGTGCGTGCGGCTCTGCGAACTGCGAGAACGATGGATCGGGTGACGGGCGCGCAGTTTGAACAACTGCTGCAGGATTACGCCAGCGGGCGGTGACAGGTTGAGAACCGGCCACCGGACCGCAGTGGCCGAGTGCTGACCCGCAGGTATCTGTCGTCCGGCCCCGGGGTTCCGGACGGGGCGAAGTGCAAGCACCACTCACCGGACCGCGGTGGCTGCTGGCTGCTGAACGGTGAACATTGGTCTTCAGCACCTGGAAGTCCGGTGTAGGTGGTACTGCAGTCCCTCAGACGCGCACCGCGAGCACCGGCACCCGACCCACTGCCGACATCCACCGATCGAGTTGGCGGACCCCAAAGCCGACATTGGGCAGCGGCCTCGGATGTGCACGACGGACGGGAAGAGGAAGGGGGCGTCCGCCGGTGGTGCTTGCCATGTGCGAGTTGAGATGCGGAGCTTCCTGCGGCGGTCCGCCAGCCTGTCACTGACCCGTCACAAATCCCCCATACGATTCGACGCTACTGGAACTGTGGCTGCACACAAACGTGCAGGACGTGCTCATCATGCGAGTCGGAATCAACGGGATGGGCCGCATCGGCCGCTTGGCGCTGCGTGCTGCGATGGGGGCCGCTGAACGGCCGTCCGACGATCCGCGCGCAGCGAACTGCCTGGAGGTGGTGCACCTGAACGAACTGAAGGGTGGTGCTGCCGCCACGGCGCACCTGCTGGCCTTCGACAGTGTGCAGGGCCGCTGGCGCGCCGACATCGCGGCGGAGGGCGATGACGCCGTGCGCATCGACGGCCAAACACTCAAGTTCACCTCGCACGCCAATGCGGTCGACATCCCCTGGGGCGACCTGGGCGTGGACCTGGTGCTCGAATGCACCGGCAGGTTCCTCACCCCCGAGACCTTGCAGGGCCATCTGGACCGAGGTGCCAAGCGCGTCATCGTGGCCGCGCCGGTGAAGGTCGGCCCGGTGCTGAACATCGTGGTGGGCATCAACGAACACCTCTACGACCCGGCCATGCACCGCATCGTCACCGCGGCGTCGTGCACCACCAACTGCCTGGCGCCGGTCGTGAAGGTCGTGCACGAAGCCATCGGCATTCGCCATGGACAGATCACCACCATCCACGACCCGACCAACACCAACCTGATGGTCGATGCGCCCCACAAGGATCTGCGCCGCGCCCGCAGCGCCATGCTCAGCCTGGCCCCCACCACCACCGGCAGCGCCACTGCCATCGCGCTGATCTACCCGGAACTGAAGGGCAAGCTCAACGGCCACGCCGTGCGTGCGCCGGTGCTGAACGCCTCGCTGACCGACTGCGTGTTCGAGTTGAAGCGAGAGACCACGACCGAGGAAGTGAACCGACTGTTCGCAGAAGCCGCCCGCGGACCGCTGGCCGGCATCCTGGGCTACGAAGAGCGCCCACTGGTCAGTGCCGACTACGCGCGTGACACGCGCAGTTCCATCGTCGACGCCCTGTCGACGATGGTCACCGACGGCACGATGCTCAAGGTCTATTCCTGGTACGACAACGAGATGGGCTATGCCTGCCGCATGGTCGACCTGGCCTGCCATCTGGACGCCCAGGGTCTCTGACCGCCGCGCCCCATGAACACCGGCACGCGCAACTACGCCATCGTCACGGCGGCCTACTGGGGCTTCACGCTCAGCGACGGCGCGCTGCGCATGCTGGTGCTGCTGCACTTCTACCGGCTGGGTTATTCGCCCTTCACGCTGGCCTTCCTGTTCCTGCTGTACGAGGCGATGGGCGTGGTGGCCAACCTCATCGGCGGCTGGCTGGCCACGCGCTACGGCATCGCCCGCATGCTGGCCGTGGGGCTGGCCACGCAGATCACCGGTTTCCTGCTTCTGTCCGCCTTGTCACCCGATTGGACGGTGGCGATGTCGGTGACGTGGGTGGTGCTGGCCCAGGGCATCTGTGGCGTGGCCAAGGACCTGACCAAGACCGCCAGCAAATCGGCCATCAAGCTGACGGCCGGCACCGCGTCCGGTCAACTCTTCAAGTGGGTCGCCTTCTTCACCGGCAGCAAGAACGCGATGAAGGGCGTGGGCTTTTTCCTCGGCGGCCTGCTGCTGCAGGCGCTGGGCTTCCAGGCGGCGCTGTGGACCATGGCCGCACTGCTGGCCTTGGTGTTCGTCGGCGTAGTCAGCTTCGTGCCGCCGCTGATGGGAAAGGCCAAGGCCTCGAAGTCGGCGAAGGAGTTGTTCGCCAAGAACCGCGGCATCAACCTGCTGGCTGCGGCGCGCGTGGCGCTGTTCGGCGCGCGCGACGTCTGGTTCGTGGTCGGCGTGCCGGTGTTCCTGTATGCCTCGGGCTGGAACTTCACGATGGTGGGCGGCTTCCTGGCCGCGTGGACCATCGGATACGGCGCCGTGCAGGCCTTTGCGCCTGCACTGGTGCGTCGCAGCGACGACGGCCTGAGCACCGAGGTGCCTGCGGCCCGCTTGTGGTCGGGGCTGCTGGCCGTGGTGCCGATCGGGCTGGCCGTTCTGGTGGCGATGAAGGTGCCGCACCTCGAATGGGTGGTGGTCGGCGGGCTGGGCCTGTTCGGCTTCGCCTTCGCGGTGAACTCGTCGGTGCACTCCTATCTCATCCTGGCCTATGCGGGCTCGGAGAAGGCGGCGGAAGACGTGGGCTTCTACTACGCCGCCAACGCGCTGGGCCGCTTCTTCGGCACCTTGCTGTCGGGCTTGCTGTACCAGTGGGGCGGCCTGCTGTACTCGCTGAGCGGGTCGGCCGCGATGCTCGTCATCTGCTGGCTGGTCACGCTGGCGCTGCCCACCCGGCTGGCCCTGCCTGCCGACGGTCGTTCGCCGGGCGCCGCGATCGGCTGAAGACTCCACGCCCATCCCACCGGAAGTACCAGGAGCGAACCATGCCCGAGAAGGTCTACAACGTCCTCTTCATTTGCACCCACAACTCGGCCCGCTCGATCATGGCCGAGGGCCTGCTCAACGACCTGGGCCGCGGCCAGTTTCGGGCGTACTCGGCCGGGAGCCAGCCCGCCGGTGCCGTTCGCCCCCACGCCCTGAAGACCCTGGAGCGCATGCGCATACCCACCAGCGGCTTTCGCAGCAAGGACTGGGCGGAGTTCTCGCAGCCGGGCGCACCCGTCATGGACTTCGTCTTCACCGTCTGCGACAAGGCGGCCGGTGAGGTCTGCCCTGTATGGCCCGGCCAGCCGATGACGGCGCACTGGGGTGTGCCTGATCCTGCAGCCGTCCAAGGCAGCGCCGAGGATCAGGACAAGGCCTTCTGGGATGCGGCGACGATGCTCAAGCGCCGCATCGACCTGATGCTGGCACTGCCCCTGGCATCGCTGGATCGGCTGGCCATCCAGCGCCATGTCCGTGACATCGGAACCCGCTGACGACCCGCCAGAAGCTGATGCCGATCAACCCGGATGCGCTTCGGCAGGTGTCATTTCGAGTTTCATGAGAATATGAAAGTCAGCTGTGTCGTTGCAGGCGAGAGAAATCGAGTTTTGCTATGAGTGCCGTGACGAAAGAGCTGTCTTTCCTGGACCGTTACCTGACGCTGTGGATCTTCGCGGCGATGGCCCTCGGCGTGGGCTTGGGCTGGTTCGTGCCAGGCACCGAGGCCTTCATCAACCGCTTCCAGGTCGGCACGACCAACGTGCCCATCGCGCTAGGGCTGATCCTCATGATGTACCCGCCCTTTGCCAAGGTGCGCTACGAGGAACTGCCCGACGTTTTCCGCGACAAGAAGGTGCTGGGCCTGTCGCTCGTGCAGAACTGGATCGTCGGACCGGTGCTGATGTTCGTGCTGGCTGTCGTCTTCCTGCACGACAAGCCCGAGTACATGGTGGGCCTGATCCTGATCGGCCTGGCGCGCTGCATCGCGATGGTCATCGTCTGGAACGAACTCGCCCGGGGTTCGACCGAGTACGCCGCCGGGCTGGTGGCCTTCAACTCGATCTTCCAGGTGCTGTTCTTCAGCGTCTACGCCTGGCTGTTCATCACTGTGCTGCCGCCGCTGTTCGGGTTGTCGGGTTCGGTGATCGACATCTCCATCGGGCAGATCGCCGAGAGTGTCTTCATCTACCTGGGCATCCCCTGCATCGCCGGCGTGCTGACCCGGGTAGTGATGCTCAGGTTCGTGACCAAGGACTGGTACCACACGCACTTCGTGCCGAAGATCGGGCCGATCACGCTGGTGGCGCTGCTGTTCACCATCGTCGTGATGTTCAGCCTGAAGGGCCAGCTGATCGTCAGCATTCCCTTCGACGTGGTCCGCATCGCCATCCCGCTGCTGCTGTACTTCGTGATCATGTTCTTGTTCTCGTTCTTCATGAGCAAGCGCCTGGGCGCCAGCTACGAGAAGAGCGCGACGCTGTCCTTCACCGCGGCCAGCAACAACTTCGAGCTGGCCATCGCGGTGGCTATCGCCGTGTACGGCATCAACTCCGGCGCGGCGTTTGCAGCGGTCATCGGGCCGCTGGTGGAAGTGCCCGTGATGATCTTCCTGGTCAACATCGCGTTGGGTTTCCAGCGCAGGTATTTCCCTTCCAGCCCGGCGCAGCGGGCGAGCATCTGAAAGGTCGTCATGGATGAGAAGTCTGCCGTCGCGGCCCTCGCGGCGCTGTCGCAGGGCATGCGGCTGCGCGTGTTTCGTGCGCTGGTCGGCGCGGGGCCGCAAGGCCTGACGCCCGGAGTGCTGTCGGCCACCTTGGACGTCCCGGCATCGACGCTGTCCTTCCATCTGAAAGAGTTGATGCATGCGGGCCTGGTGTCGCAAGAGCGTGACGGCCGCAGCCTCATCTACCGGCCGCTCATCGACCACATGCAGGCGCTGCTGGACTACCTCAGCGCGCACTGCTGCCAGGGTCAGCCCTGTGCGCCCAAGGGCGCTCGCGGGCGCGTCACCTGCAGTGCCAAAGCCTGAGCTATGAGCGACATCACGATCTTCCACAACCCAGCTTGCGGCACTTCGCGCAACGTGCTGGCGCTGATCCGCAACAGCGGCGTCGAGCCGACGGTCGTCAACTACCTCAAGACGCCGCCAGGCCGCGACAAGCTGGTTGAACTGCTGGCGGCGATGCAGATGCCGGTCCGCGACCTGCTGCGCCGCAAGGGCACGCCTTATGACGATCTGAAGCTCGACGACCCGGCATGGACGGACGAGCAGCTGCTCGCCTTCATGGTCGCGCACCCCATCCTGATGAACCGGCCCATCGTCGTCACGCCGCAGGGCACGCGCCTGTGCCGGCCGTCGGAGGCGGTACTCGACATCCTGCCGTCGCCCCAGCTGGGTGCGTCCAAGAAGGAAGACGGCGAACTTGTCGTCGACGAGAAAGGTCAACGTGTCCTCCGCTGAACTCACCCCCGCCGGCGACCTGCCGAACGTCGACCCCGCACCCTTCGACCGCCCAACCCGTGCACGATTGACGGGAGCCGGTGCATCTACCCACGCGCCACGCATCCTGATGCTCTACGGTTCGCTGCGCGAGCGGTCCTACAGCAAGCTGCTCACGCTGGAAGGTGAGCGTCTGCTGCGCGCCATGGGCGCCGAGGTGCGCGTCTTCGACCCCGCCGGCCTGCCCCTGCCCGACGGTGCCCCCGACACCCACCCCAAGGTGCAGGAATTGCGCGCGCTGGCCGCCTGGTGCGAGGGCATGGTCTGGACCTCGCCAGAACGCCACGGTGCGATGACCGGCATCATGAAGGCCCAGATCGACTGGATACCGCTCAACGTCGGCGCCGTGCGCCCGACGCAGGGCAAGACGCTGGCGGTGATGGAGGTCTCGGGCGGTTCGCAGTCGTTCAATGCCGTCAACCAGTTGCGCATCCTGGGTCGCTGGATGCGCATGATCACGATTCCCAACCAGTCCTCAGTGGCCAAGGCCTACCAGGAGTTCGACGAGGCAGGCCGCATGAAGCCCTCGGCCTTCTACGAACGCTTGGTCGACGTGATGGAAGAACTGGTGAAGTTCACGCTGTTGACGCGCGACGTCGCGCCCTACCTCGTCGACCGGTACAGCGAGCGCCGCGAGAGTGCAGAGCAGTTGTCGCAACGCGTCAGCCAGCCTCGCGCCGTCGGCCAAGCGGCGGCAGTCACAGCTTCGTGCTGCGCGCCTATGTTGGCACCCGGCGGGGCCTGCTCGGGTCCAGCTTCAGCCGCCACGGCGAATTGCGGCTGAAGCCAACGGTCCCCGGAACTCCATTCGAATGGGTCTCGGCCTCTTGGCAGTTGCAAGAGGGCAAGTGCGCAGTTAACTGCGCCGCCGCATGCCGGCCCTGGACGCGGAAGCACTGGAGTTGGTAGCCGCGCTGGCCGAGTAGACCGAGGAGGACCAACCGACCCTGCAGGCTTGCGACGTCGAAGGCCAGACCCAGAACGCCTTCGCCCGGGCCCACGGCCTGAGCCCGCCTGCCATCAAGTCGCGCCTGTTGCCCGCCCGCCAGCGATTTCAGGGCCTGCAGACGCGGGTCCGCCAGGTCAGCTTCGAGCCCGACGGCAAGCACTGCGGTAATGCCGGGCGTCACTTCGGGGCGCCACAAGTCGACAACGGCAGGCAACAGCCGCTACGCGACCCGCAGAGAGTTCCTGCTTCTCCGTCGACTCAAATTGGCGCAAAGGTGGCCGACACGGGTTCGCACTCTGTTCCCTGTCGGTAACCAGCCTGTGCGTGATCCCAGGTCACTGAAGACCGGGCTGCCGCCTTAGCAGCCGCCGTCCGCGTGCCGAGCCACCCTAATCAAGAGGGAGTTGCGGCCATCGCGGCGCTCGTAGGCGACGGATCGCGCCAACTTGCGCACGAGCATCAATCCCAGCCCTCCAGGCCGCGCTTCCTCTATCGACGCCGGCCTTGCGGCATCTGCGGCCTGTGTGGGGTCGAAGACCAAGCCATCGTCCTCGAACGTCAACTCCACGTCATCCGGCGTCAGTCGCAGGTGCAACTCGATCACATGTACCGCGCCGTCGCCGAAGGCATGAACCATTGCGTTGATCAGTGTTTCCTCGAGAGCCAACTCGACATTGAACAACGTCCGCGGGCTCAGGTCGAAGGCCGCAAGGAACTCGATCACGGACCGTCGCGCAGGCTCCAGGGCCTGCCGGTGCCCGGGCACAGACAAGCTCAGTTCGGGTAGCTCCCGCGGCTCGGGATGCCCGGGCGGAAGTGCCGAAGACGGGTCCGACGGGGACCGGGCAACCATGGCGGAAACCTGGGGCACTAGGGCTGCAAGTGCTCGATCGCTTCCCGCTCCGTGCCGACGAGCGGGATGATCTGATCGACAGCGGCCTGTTCCAATACGTCCCTCACGAGTTCCTGGGCGCCGAACAGCACCATGCTCGCCCCCTTGAGGTGCAGGGCACGGGCCGTCGAGATGAGCAGGCGCAGGCCCATGGACGCGACGAAGCTCACTCCCCTGAGGTCGACGATCGTGTGGTGCTTGCCAGCCGCGGCCGTGGCCGTGAAACGCAGGTCGATCAGATCAGCCCCAGGCGCATCCAGGCGGCCGTTCAATCGGATGCAGGTCACGCCGGACGCCAGTTCACTGGTCGACATGTTCATTTCAGTTTTCTCCTTGATGCGGTCGGCAGCCGACGGCGCAGGGCGCAGGTGCCCGATCGTGAAGACTATGACGCTCGTGCGTCCGTTTGATGACAGCCCAGGCCAATGGGCAATGGCGGTCATGCGAAGGCCTTGCGCTTGAGCAGCACCATCGTGATGTCGTCAATCTGGGGTGCAGCGCCCGCAAAGGCTCGCACCGATGAGAGCAGCTCCTCGGCCAGCACTTCGGTCGACTCGCCGTGGTGGGTAATCACCGTCTGCTCGACGCGAGCCCTGCCGAACTGTTCCCCCTGCGCGTCCTCGAACTCGAAGATGCCGTCGGTCAGCAGCACCAGGATGTCGCCCGGGTCAAAGTCGATGGGCACGGGCGGGCGCGATCGCACCAGGGGCATGGCCCCCATCGGAAAGCTCGTGGCCTTGTGGGTGACGAAGGTGCCCCGGGCTGCCTGGAAATGCAGGATGGGGCCTTGCCCGCCGCTGAGAAACTGAAGTCGGTGCGTGGTCGGGTCCAGCAAGCCGACGAAGGCCGTGACGAAGCGGCCCTGACTCAGCGTGTCGGCCAATTGGTCGTTCACTTGCCGGAACGCGGTTTCCAGGTCGGCGCCCATTCGCAGCGCCATGCGCAGCATGGCGTGCATCTGCGTGACGGACAGCGCCGGCGCGATGCCGTGGCCCGTCGCGTCGCCCAGCACGACAAGCAGGCCCTGGCGGCTCATCGTCAGGTCGTAGGTGTCACCGCCCGTCAAAGACGCCGGCAGGAAGGTACCGTGCATGTCGTAGCCGGGCACCACGGGCATGGACGATGGCAGCGTGCTCAGCTGCACCACCCGCGCCAGCTCCAGTTCGTGCCGCAGACGCTCGCCTTCCAGCAGGGACGCCGTCATGCGCACGCGGGCCAGTGCGACCGCGCATTGCGCGGCGAGCGCCTCGGCCAGGGGCTGGTCGCCAGGCGTGAAGACACCGCCGATCTTGTTCAGCAACTGCATCACGCCGACGAGCTCGCCCCGATGGTCGATCAGCGGCAGAGTGAGGCTGCAGCGTGTCTTGTACCCGGACTGTCGATCGGTCTCGGCATCGAATCGCGGGTCGGCGTAGCAGTCGACCACGTTGATCGGCTGGCGGTCGCGTGCGCAGGCGCCGACAAGCCCGACACCGATAGGCAGACGCACGTGGCGGAGATCGCTGGCGACTTCCAGCACCAGTTCACCCGTGGCGGGGTCCAGCAACCAGACCGAGCCGCGTTCCGCGTGAAGCACGCGGCGCGCAGCGTCCGTCACGGCCATCAGCATCGTGGCCAAGTCGAACGGCGCGGCCAGCGCCCGTGTCACATCGAGGATCGCCTGGACATCCTCACGCGACAACTCGTCGAACCGCTCCATCAAGCTGCGAAGTCCGACAAGCCCGACTGCAGGGTCCGGAGTGCGCCGCCGTCTTGACTTGGCATGGCTCAGCCGGCCTTCTTCGGGCGACCGGTCTTCAACGGCACCAGGCGATCCAGCACGTCCTTCAGCTCGGAGGGCCGCAGGCTCGCCAGCACCTGCAGGCCGGCACGCAGCAGCTCGCTCTTCTTCGTCGGCCGTTTGAAACCGAGCGCGCGGTCCTTCAGCGTGCCGATCAGGTCGAAGTCCGACTGCGGCATCGTGAAACTGTCGCGCACCAGTTTGGCCCGCGCCTTCTCGGGTGCCTTGGCCGGTGTGGCTTGCGCAGGGGCTGGGGCGACCTTCGGGGCGACAGCGCGAACGGTGCTTTGGGGCTTTGGGGCCTTCGACGGCTTCTGGGCCTTTGGCGACGAGGGGGCTTCCTTCCGTGACGGGGCAGTGATCTGCGGACGTGGTGTCGCAACGGGCGCCTGGTCCTTTCGGAGCTTGGCGGCAGCGGCGGCGGGCGGGGCGGAGGGGGTCATGGGCTGGATCCTGTCAAAGGTTGTAAACCGTCTATACCGTAAATGTGCTGCGGGCGGCTCGATCTACGGTATAAACGGTTTATATGTTTAAGGCGACGACGGGCGCGAGGCGCGCAGACGCGGGGGATCCTCCGACGGACCGGTACAGGCCATGAGTTCGGACACCCTGGTCTGGTGGGCGGCAATGTGCGCCGTGAGTGCCCTGAACGTGGCGGCCTGGCTGCTGTCCGCCATCGCCTTGCAGCGGCGGCAGGCCGGCCTGCACCCCGACGCCCTGGTCATCAGCAGGGTGCAGCTGCTGCTTTCGGCGGGCTATGTGCTCGGCTGCGCTTACAGGTCCGCATTGCCGGTGTTCGACGTACAGCGCCAGGTGCTCTTCGACACCTGGTATTCGAGCGTCATCGTCGGGCGGTCGGTGGCGACCGTAGCCGAGCTGTGCTTCGTCGCCCAGTGGGCGTTGCTGCTGCGTGCGGCGTCGGACCTGGCTGACCATCGCCTGGGCCAGATCGTCGCGCGCCTGCTGGTGCCGGCAATCGTCTTGGCCGAGCTGTGTTCCTGGCATGCCGTGCTGACCACCTCCAACCTCGGTCACGTTTTCGAGGAATCGATCTGGGGCCTGTGCGCAGCAGCCCTGGTCATCAGCCTCGTCGGTCTCTGGCCCAAGTGCGACAGCCGGCAGCGGCCCTTTCTGCTCTTCTGCGGCCTGGCTGGAACGGCCTATGTGGTATTCATGTTCGGCGTCGACGTGCCCATGTATTGGGCGAGGTGGATCGCAGACGAGGCGCACGGCCGTGCGTACTTCAGCCTGCCGCAAGGGCTCATCGACGCCTCGGCCCGCTGGGTCGTGTCACACCGCTGGAGCGACTGGGAGTCCGAGGTCGTCTGGATGACGGCGTACTTCAGCGTGGCGGTGTGGCTGAGCATAGGCTTGGTACACGTACCCGCCTTGGCGACGGCAGGGCCTGCACCGGGCATCCGTGCGGCCTAGTTGCGGGTGGCGAGTGCCGGCTGGGGCTGCCACGCAATTCAAATGCCCACCCCATCACAGCGGCGGTCGGCTCTCTTGCAGGGCGAAGTCATCCCCGAGGCAGTTCGCAGGCGTGGCCGGTATCGATTCGGTCGGACATTGCCCCTGCATCGCCGGGTAATCGGCGAAGATGCTCCAGCCCGACTTCGATCCGCCGCCATCCCGACAGGAGTACCCCATGTCCGCCTTCCAACCGCAGCAACCCATAGTGCGGGCTGTCGTCAGCGAGGTCTTGCCCGGATTTGGCTTGGCCTTCGCCGTGGATGCCGAACACCGGGAGTGGACGATCACCAAGGCCACGCCGGGTGATGGCCTCGAGGGGCTGGGCGTCGGCAGCCCGGTCCAGCTGCAGCTCGTGCGCCACGAGTACCAGGTCCTGGTGAGCGAGTACCGCCGCACCGACTGAGCTTCACGCCGGCGTCACGGCGCCGTCACGGCCTTTGCACGGGTTCGCGCTTCAATGCGCGCAACCCGGATGAAGGATCCATGCCGCCTGGCTTCCACCTGCTGATTGCGGCCCAGTTCGTCTCCGCACTCGCCGACAACGCCCTGCTGATCGTCACCATCGCACGGCTGCAGCAGGAAGGGCTGCCGGCGTGGTGGGCGCCGCTGTTGAAGTTCAGCTTCACCATCGCCTACGTGGTGCTGGCGCCGGTGGTCGGGCCACTGGCCGATGCCGGGCCCAAGGCTCGGTTGATGATGGCGATGAATGCGCTGAAGGTCGTCGGCGTTGGCGCCTTGCTGGCCGGGCTGAACCCGCTGGCGGCCTTCGCCATCATCGGCATCGGTGCGGCTGCCTACGCGCCGGCCAAGTACGGCCTGTTGACCGAACTGGTACCGCCCCGCCAGCTGGTGGTGGCCAACGGCTGGATCGAGGTGTCGACCGTCTGCGCCATCCTGCTGGGGGCCGTCCTGGGCGGGGTGCTCGTCGGCGACAGCGTCGCCACGCTCGTCGGGCGGTTGCAGCCCACTGTGCCGCCGTTGGACGTGGCCGCTGCGCTGCTGCTCGGCGTCTATGCGCTGGCCGCGCTGCTGAACCTGGGTATTCCCGACAGCGGCGCGCGCTACCGCCGCAGCCATCCCTCGCTGCAGGCCCTGTGGCGAGGGTTTGCGCGCGCACAGCGGCGTCTGTGGGGTGACGCCCAAGGTCGCCTGTCGATGAGCGTGACCACGCTGTTCTGGGGCGCCGCCGCCGTGCTGCAGTTTGCCGTGCTGAAGTGGGCCGTGGACCGGCTGGGCCTCAGTCTGGCGCAGGCGGCAGGCCTGCAGGCGGTGGTGGCCGTCGGTATCGTGGTCGGTGCCGTGCTGGCCAGCCGCTGGGTGCCGCTGGACCATGCCGCACGCGTGCTGCCACTGGGCGTCGTGATGGGCCTGCTGGTGCCCCTGGCAGGATGGGTCACGCACTGGGCCGTCGCCGTGCCCTTGCTGTTGGGCGTCGGGGCCCTCGGCGGCGCGCTCGTGGTGCCGCTGAATGCCTTGCTGCAGCACCGTGGCCACATCCTGCTGAGCGCGGGGCGCTCCATAGGCGTGCAGAACGGCAATGAAAACCTCAGCGTGCTGGTCATGCTGGGCGTCTACGCGGCATTGCTCGGCCTGCAGGTCGACGTGCGCGTGCTCATGGGCGGACTGGGTCTGTGTGTTGCGGGGTGCATGGTGGTGCTGCAAGCACGGCAGGTGCGTAGGCGCTGACGCCCCAGATGGCAGCGGTGTATTCCGACTCGACGGCGTCGACGATGCGGCTCCAGTCCAGGCCCAGCACGCTGGCGCGCGCCTGAAGCCCCAGGGCGCGCACCTGCGCGCGGTCGGCTGCTGCCCGGCGCGCGACGCGGCAGAACTCGGGCTGATCGTCGAAGCGCGCCAGCAGACCGTTGTGGCCATGGCGCACCAGTTGCCCGGCGGCCGCATGGTCGTACGCCACCACGGCCAGACCGCTGGCCATGGCCTCGGGCACGACGTTGCCGAAGGTTTCGGTCATGCTGGGGAAGAGGAAGATGTCGGCCGATGCGTAGTGGGCGGCCAAGTCGTCGCCATGACGCACGCCGCTGAAGACCGCATCGGGACAGAGCTTCTGCAGGCGGGTGCGCTCGGGGCCGTCGCCCACCAGCACCAGTCGCATGCCGGGCTCGTGCTCGCGCATCGCGGCGGCGGCATCGATCAGCGCCCCCAGGTTCTTCTCGGCCGCGAGCCGTCCCACGCACAGCGCCACCAGGGTGTTCGGCGTGGCCCCCCATTGGGCACGGAGCAGGTCGCTGCGGCGGGCCGGCGTGAAGCGCCGCGTGTCGACACCGCGCGCCACCAAGCGCAGGCGTTGGAAGCCGGCTGCGGCCAACTCGCTGCGCAGTGCGTCGGTCGGCACCATCGTGCAGTGGGTGCGGTTGTGGAACTTGCGCAGGTAGGCCATCACCGGCGTGCGCAGCCAGCCGACGCCATAGTGGCTGCTGTAGGCGTGGAAGTTGGTGCGAAAGTCGCTGACCATCGGCAGCCTGAGCCGGGTGGCCGCCTGCAGTGCCGACCAGCCCAACGGCCCTTCGGTGACGATGTGCACCACGTCGGGCCGCTGCGTGGTCCACAGGCGCAGCAGCGCCTGGCGGGCAGGCAGGCCCATCTTCAGTTGCGGGTAACGCGGGATGCTGAAGCCGCGCATGAGCACCTCGCCGGAGTGTGGCGCATCCGCCAGTTCATGCCCGGAGGCCTGGCGTGGCCGCACCAGTTGCAGCTGATGGCCGCGCTCGCGCAGGCCTTCGACCACGCGCGAGACCGTGGCGGCCACGCCATTGACCTCAGGCGGATAGGTCTCGGTGACCAGCGCCACGCGCAGTGAGCGCCGCTGGGGCAGGTAGGTGTCTACCAAGATCGTGTCCTCGGATGCCGTGGCCATCCCGCGATGGTCGCGTCCGACAGCAACAGTTCGATGACAGCGCCGCCGGTATCGACAAGACATGCAAGCGCCATCAGCGCGTCACGATGCGTTCACGCACCGTGGTCACGATGCCGTCACGCTAACCACATGGAGCTGCCCTTGAAGGACTTCCTGCAGGCCCTGGCCATCCAACGCTGGGACGACCACCGGTACTACCACCACAGCCGCATCAACCAGGCGCTGCACTTCATCAGCGCGCTGAGTTTCATCGTCGCCTACGTGCTGCTCTTCGTCGACCCCGCCAGCGCCGCGCTGCTGGCCTGGGGCGTGAGCATGAGCACCCGCCAGGCAGGACACTTCTTCTTCGAGCCGAAGGGCTACGACCACGTCAACCAGGCTACGCACGAACACAAGGAAGACATCAAGGTCGGCTACAACCTGCGCCGCAAGGTCGTGCTGATGATGGTGTGGGTGGCCATGCCGGTGGTGCTTTGGCTGTCGCCTTCGGTAGGCGGGCTGATCGCGCCGGCCGTCGGCTTCGACGGCTGGCTGCACGACGTGGGCATGGCGTGGCTGGCGCTGGGCGTGGGTGGGCTGCTGTTCCGCACCGTGCACCTGTTCTTCCTGGTCGACGTGCAGACCGGTCTGGTGTGGGTCACCAAGATCCTGACCGACCCCTTCCACGACGCCATGCTCTATTGGCGCGCTCCGCTGGCACTGCTGCGCGGAGAGTTGATCGACCCGATGCTTCACGCCCAGCAGGGCTCCCACCATTCCTGAGAGGCTGCCATGCCCTTGCGTATCCGCTTCATGTACGTCTCGGCGATCGTCACCACGATCACGCTCTGGATCGCCCACGCCCTGGCGTGACAGGGCGTGAAACAAGAAGGCGCCCCGCGGGGCGCCATTTACTTTGTTCGCGGTCGCGGCCATTAAGGCGACAAAGGCCTCAGAAACCCTGGCGCAGTATCTCGCGCAGCAGCCCGCGACGTATCGACCGGTTGGTCAGCCTGTCGTCCTGCCACCACCAGCCATCGGCCTGCATCTCGCGCGCCGCCGCCACGAAGCGCGACACCACCTCGTCGAAGTCGGTCTGGCTGTAGTTCAGGCTGAAGATCAGGCGCCCGGTGCCCACCCAGCTGAGGTGCAGGCCGTGGGCGCGCAGGTAGAACTGCAGCATCCAGTTGTAGCGCGAGGGCTGCGTGTAGAACACCGTCCACACGCTGGACAGGTTGGCCACCTGCACCGGCAGGCCGGCCTCGCGCAGACGCAGGTTCATCTGCTCGGCGCGGCGGTTCCAGGTGGTGTCGAGGTTGGCGTAGAGGGCCCTCACCGGCGCGCTGTGCAGGCGCTCCAGGAAGACCTGCATCGCGCCCATCACGTAGGGGTGGGCGTTGAAGGTGCCCCGCGCGAAGCAGATGTCTGCCGGGCGTTCCTCGCGGTAGCGCTTCATCAGCGCCGCCTTGCCGCAGACCACGCCCACCGGCAGGCCGCCGCCCAGGGTCTTGCCATAGGTGACGAGGTCGGCCTGCACACCGAAGTATTCCTGCGCGCCACCGGGCGCCAGCCGGAAGCCCATGAACACCTCGTCGAAGATCAGCACGATGCCGCGCTCGGTGCACACTTGGCGTAGCTGCTGCAGCCAGGTGGTGTAGGCCTCGCGGTCGAACGCGGCACGGCGGCCGCTGTCCATCAAAGTGTTGTCCGAGGGCGCAGCCCTGTTCGGGTGAAGCGCCTGCAGAGGGTTCACCAGCACGCAGGCGATGTCGCTGCGCCGCCGCAGCACACGCAGCGTGTCGGCGTCCATCTCCTTGAGCGTGTAGGTGTGGCCGGGGGGCAGCGGGTTTCCGGGGCCGGGCTGCACGTCCTCCCACCAGCCGTGGTAGGCGCCATTGAAGCGAACCAGGTACTTGCGCTTGGTGTGGTAGCGCGCCAGACGCACGGCCTGCATCACGGCCTCGGTGCCGCTCATGTGGAAGCTGACCTCGTCCAGCCCCGAGATGCGGCGCAGCTGCCCGACGTTCCATGCAACTGCCGGGTGGTAGCTGCCCAGGATGGGACCGAGTTCGGCGGCGCGCGCGCTGCCCTCGGCGATGCAGGCCTTGTAGAAGTCGTGGCCAAAGACGTTCACGCCGTAGGAACCGGTGAGGTCGTAGAAAGACTGGCCGTCCAGGTCGGTGACCGTGACACCATCGGTGCGCTGCACGAAGGCGCCCACCGCCAGGTGCTGGCGCAGGTAGGGGCTGTACTGGAAGGGCACGCGGTAGGCGCCGGTGAACTGCAGGTCTGACAGCCCCTCGCGGGCGTGCCGGGTGGCTTCGATGCTCTGCGCGTGGCGCGTTCCCAACTGTGCTGCCAGACGCATGAAGCCTGCGTGGCGCTGCGCCTGGACGGCGGCCGGCGCGCCGTCACTGCCGAAGAACTGCGTTTCGTCGTAGGCATAGCCTGGCAGCAATCGCGCCACGCGCTTCGCCATGCGCGAGTGACCGGTGAGCGAGGGGTGCTTGGCCAGCGAGAGCTCCACGCGGCGCCGCGCAAAAGGGAGTGCGGCAGCGAGGGATGCCACGGCGATGGCACTCAACACGATGGGGTCGCTCATGGTCTTGTGGGAGAGTGATCAACACAGCCCTTGTACGGTGCGCTGTTGACAGCCTGATGAACACCCGGGGCCCGACGCACCGTCACGGACCTGACGCCGTCGGGTCACGCAGCCGTCATCGCTGTTGCGGACCATCCGCCGCATCAGGCGTCCACCGGACGCGTTGGGGATGACCATGAAAGTGTGCGTGTTCGGAGCCGGCTATGTGGGCCTGGTGACGGCCGCCTGCCTGTCCGAGATGGGCAACAGCGTGATGTGCCTGGACATCGACCCGGCGCGCGTGGCAGCGCTGCAGTGCGGCCGGATTCCCATCCACGAACCGGGACTGGGCGAGATGGTCGTGCGTAACGCCAAGGCCGGACGCCTGCACTTCACTACCGACGCCGCTGCGGCCGTGGGCCACGGCACCATCGTGTTCATCGCCGTCGGCACGCCCGCCGCGGAGGACGGCTCGGCCGACCTGGCACACGTGCTGCAGGCGGCAGCGACCATCGGCCAGCACATGCTCGACTACAAGGTGGTCGTCGACAAGAGCACGGTGCCCGTCGGTACGGCCGATGCGGTTCGCGCAGCGGTGGCCGCCGAACTGCGCCGGCGTGCCGCACTGGTGCCTTTCGCCGTCGTCTCCAACCCCGAGTTCCTGAAGGAAGGCGATGCGATCGAGGACTTCATGCGCCCCGATCGCATCATCGTGGGCGCCGACGATGAACAAGCCCTGCTGCTGATGCGTGCGCTCTACGCGCCCTTTCTACGCAACCGCGACCGCCTGCTGACGATGGACGTGCGCAGCGCCGAGCTCACCAAGTACGTCGCCAATGCGATGCTGGCCACGCGCATCAGCTTCATGAACGAGATGGCCGCACTGGCCGAGCGCCTGGGCGCCGACATCGAGCAGGTGCGGCTGGGCATCGGCAGCGACCCGCGCATCGGCACGCACTTCCTCTACGCCGGCTGCGGCTGGGGTGGCTCCTGCCTGCCGAAGGACGTGCAGGCGCTGCACCGCATGGGCGCCGACGTCGGCGTGCCGCTGGCCATGCTCGACGCGGTGCAGCACGTCAACGAGCGCCAGCGTCGCCTGTTGTGCGAACGGCTGGTGGCGCGCCTGGGCAACGACCTGCGCGGCCATGTCATCGGGCTCTGGGGCCTGGCCTTCAAGCCCGGCACCGACGACCTGCGTGAGGCGCCGAGCCTGAACCTGATCGACGAACTGCTGCAACGCGGGGCCGCCGTGCGCGCGTTCGATCCCGTGGCCATGCCGGGTGTTGCCGCGCGCTGGCCCGGGCGGGCCGGGCTGGAACTGGTGGACAGCCCGATGGCAGCTGCCGCGGGCGCGTCGGCCTTGCTGGTGGTGACGGAGTGGCGCGAATTCCGCAGCCCCGACTTCGAAGCGCTGCGCATGTGCATGCGCCAGCCGCTGGTGCTGGACGGCCGCAATCTGTACGACCCGGCGCTGATGAAGCAGCACGGATTCGAGTATGTCGGTATCGGCCGCGCCGAAGCGCTGCCGCGCATCAGCCATGCGCCTATGCCCTTGGCGGCTTGAACCCCAGATGACGCTGTCCGGCCTGCGCGACCGCCTGCTGCTGCAGGAGGACCTCAACTTCCTGCTCACCAACCGCGTGCCGCGCATCGCGCTGACACGCTTCATGGGCTGGTTCAGCAAGATCAGGAGCCCCTGGGTCTGTCGCGCGTCGATCGCGGTGTGGCGGATGTTCACCGAACTGGACCTCAGCGACGCGAAGGCCGCGCACTTCGACAGCTTGCATGCCTGCTTCACGCGCGAGCTGAAGCCCGGTGCGCGCACGGTCGACATGACGCCCGGGGTGCTGGCGAGCCCTTGCGACGCCATCGTCGGCGCCTGCGGCCCGGTCGAGGCCGGGATGCTGCTGCAGGCCAAGGGCTCGCCCTACCGCATGCAGGACCTGTTCGGTGCCGCGTCGCGCGCAGCCCCTTTCGATGGCGGCACCTACGTCACGCTGCGCCTCACATCCAGCATGTACCACCGGTTCCACGCGCCTTGCGACGGAAGCGTCCGGCATGTCAGCTACATCAGCGGCGACACCTGGAACGTCAACCCGATCGCACTGAAGCGCGTACGCGCGCTGTTCTGCCGGAACGAGCGCGCCGTGATTCAGATGTGGCTGCCCGACGGCACGCCGCTGGCCCTGGTGCCTGTGGCGGCCATCCTGGTGGCCAGCATCCGGCTGCACTTTCTGAACGTGTTGCTGCACCTGCGCTGGGCGGGCCCGAACGAGATGCCCTGCGACCAGGCCGTCGTCAAGGGGCAGGAACTGGGCTGGTTCGAGCACGGCTCGACCATCATCGTCTTCGCGCCCCCCGGCGTGCGGCTGGCGCCGGGCATCGAAAGCGGTCGGCGCCTGCGCATGGGGCAGGCGCTGATGACGCTGCCCGCAGGGCATAACGGCTGACACGCCTGCGTCACGGCGCCGAACCAGCATCCAGCCCATGCTGCAGGTCGACCTGGTTTACTTCAATGCAGGCGGCGGCCACCGGGCAGCGGCACAGGCGCTGGAAGAGGTGATTGTCTCGCAGGGCCGGCCGTGGCGCGTGCGCAGGGTCAACCTGACCGAGGTGCTGGACCCGACCCGCCTCTTCCACCGGGTGACCGGGATGGAGCCCGAGGACCTTTACAACAAGCGCCTGGCCAGCGGCTTCACCCTGGGGCTGGCGCAGGAACTGCGGCTGCTGCAGGGGCTTATCCGCCTGGCCCACGCGTCGCTGGTGCAGCGCCTGGCGCGGCACTGGGCTGCGACACAGCCCGACCTGGTGGTCAGCCTGATCCCCAACTTCAACCGCGCCCTGCACGACAGCCTGGCGCAGGCCCGGCCCGGCGTGCCCTTCGTCACCGTGCTCACCGACATGGCCGACCACCCGCCGGCTTTCTGGATCGAACCTGGCACCGTCCAGCATGTGGTGTGCGGCACGGACCATGCCGCGCAGCAGGCGCGTGAACTGGGCGTGCCGCCGCACCGCATTCATCGCAGCAGCGGCATGATCCTGCGCCCTGACTTCCACCTGCCCACGCCACTGGATGTGGCGGGCGAACGCCTGCGCCTGGGTCTGGACGCCGCCACGCCCACGGGCCTGGTGCTCTTTGGCGGCACCGGCTCGCGCGTCATGAAGCGCATCGCCACGGCCTTACCCGAAACCCCGCTCATCCTGATGTGCGGCCGCAACGCCGCCCTGGCCGAAGAGCTGCGAAGCCTGCCATCGGCCGCGCCGCGTTTCGTCGTGGGTTACACGCAGGACGTGGCCCGCTGGATGCGGCTGGCCGATTTCTTTATCGGCAAACCGGGGCCCGGCAGCCTGAGCGAGGCCGTGCAGCAGGGGCTGCCGGTCATCGTCACCCGCAACGCCTGGACGATGCCGCAGGAACGCTGGAACACGGTCTGGGTGCAGGCCCAGGGGTTGGGTGTCGTCAAGCGCAGCTTCCACGACGTCGATGCCGCCGTGCAAGAACTGCTGGCCGACCTGCCACGCTTCCGCGCGAATGCGCTCGCCGTGCGCAACCGCGCCGTCTTCGAGGTGCCCGAGGTGCTCGCGCAGTTGCTGCAGTCGGCCCGTGCCGGCCGCGCAGCCCTGGCGTCATCGCCTTGACGCAGCCTTGTCATGGCTGCGACGCGGATGCCCGTGAACATGCGCGCTGAGATGCGACCCACTGCCTACACCGACGTGCTGCCGCCGGCACCGGCCACACCGGATGCCGACGACCCGCCACACCACAAGCGCCTGCGCGTGCGCACGGTCTGGATCTCGGACCTGCACCTGGGTACACCCGGGTGCCAGGCGGTGGCCTTGCTGGACTTCCTTCGCCACGTCGAATGCGAGACGCTGTTCCTGGTCGGCGACATCATCGACGGCTGGCAGCTGAAGCGTCACTGGTACTGGCCGCAGGCTCACAACGACGTCGTGCAGAAGCTGCTGCGCAAGGCCCGCAAGGGCACGCGCGTGATCTTCGTGCCGGGCAACCACGACGAGTTCGCGCGCAAGTATCTCGACCACAACTTCGGCGGTATCGAAGTCGTGGAAGAGTACGTGCACCTGACCGCAGACGGCCGACAGCTGTGGGTGACCCACGGCGACCACTTCGACGGCATCATCCAGTGCGCGAAGTGGCTGGCCTACCTGGGCGACTGGGCCTACGAGCTGACGCTGCGCGTCAACGGCCACTTCAACTCACTGCGTGCGCGTCTCGGGCTACCCTACTGGAGCCTGTCGAAGTTTCTCAAGCTGAAGGTCAAGCGCGCCGTCAGTTACGTGAGCGACTTCGAGCTGGCGGTGGCGCGCGAGGCCCGTCAAAGGGGCCTGCAAGGTGTCGTCTGCGGACACATCCACTACGCCGAGATGCGCGTGCTCGACGGTGTTCTCTACTGCAACGACGGCGACTGGGTCGAGAGTCTCACGGCCCTCGTCGAGCACGGCGATGGGCGCCTGGAAGTCATCGACTGGTCGGAGTGTGCCGCCTTGCCGACGCACGCCAAGAGGCCGACAGTCGCATTGGCAGACGTCGACGAAGTCGCGGCCGTGTCCTGAACACACCGCAGTGCAGCGGTCGGCCGGCCGAAGGCCAAGCCGGCCGCCGCGCCTTCGGTCAGTCCTTGTCGAGCGGGCGCACCAAGCCAGCCAGGTCGGCAGCGCTGGCCTTGTAGGCGTGCAACACGCCAGGGATCTTGCGGTAACCGGTGAAGTCGAAGCCAGGCGCCACTGCACTGCCCAGCGAGCCGTTGGCGTTGATCGTGATGCAAGCGTCGAAGGTGCCGATCGTGCACTGGATGCGACTCGTCACGCCGGCCATCACCTTGAAGTACACGTCGAGTTGCACTGGGCTGCCGTTCTGGGTCACCGAATAGTCGTTGTCGGTCCCGGCGAGCAAGAGATAGCTGCCGTCGTTCAGCCGCGGGCCGACCGTCAAGCCTTCCCACTTCTCGGGCGATACGCCCCCCAGCGCGGCCAGCGACGGGTGCGTCAGCGTGGCCGCCGCAGCGAGGTCGAGCCAGGGCGTGGCGGTCTTGGTCACCGGCACGAACGAACCGGCGGGCGCCGTGGCCAGGTTGATGGCGCTGACATCGGTGGCCCCGGCCAGGTCGATCCTGAAGACCTTCTTGTTGGCGGGCGTCAGCTCGCCGTCGACGCCCAGGCCGCGGTTGTTGCGTTCGAGTACCAGGAACTCGTGGTCGTTGAGGGCCACCAGCGCCGAGATACCGCGGCCCTGGGAGCTGCCGTCCATCCGGTAGGCGTACTGCGCCAGCGGCCGCGCCGTCCGCGTGTCGAACGCGACGATGCGGTTGAGCGTGCCGCTGCCGCCGCCTTCGTCGAGCATCGCGCTCTGCAGCATCGCGTAGGCCGTGCGCCCGTCCGGGCTGATGGCCAGGCCCTCGAAACCGCGGTTGGTGCGCTTGCCGGCGGTGTTGCCATCATCGCCGGCGTAGTTGGCGACACCGGTCGCAGCATTGCGCGGCACGAGGTTCGCGGGGGTGTCGTAGCGGCGCACCACCTGGCCGGCGCGATTGACCTCCAGCAGCGAGGGACCGTACTCGTCGGAGATCAGAAAGTGGCCGGTGCGCGGATTCACCACCACGCCCTCGGGGTCGAAGGCCAGACCGAGCGGACCGGCGATCTCGGGCGCGAAGCCGTCGAGCGAGCTGCCGCCACGGCGGAAGACCAGGGTCTTGAGGATTTGGAAATTCGAGATCGTGCCGGTGGCCGGGTCGACGTCGATCTTGAACTGGTGCATGCGCGTGTGGTAGCGCAGCGTGCCGCCGCCGGGGCCGCGGTCCGACAGGGCCCACCACTCGTCGCGCTTGGCGTCGTAGTAGATGTCCGAGAAGAAGCCGAGGCGGCCGTTGTTGACGAGCGTGCCGCCGGAGGCGTCAAGACCGTCGGCGTCGAGGACGAGGCCGTTGACGAAGGCTGGTGCGGCCTGGGCCGGTGCGGCAAGGAACCCGGCCGCGACGATGGCGCAGGCGATGGACAGACGTGCGTTCATGGAGTAGGTGGCTTCGCGAGATGACAACGCTTGAGGCTAACGGGCCAATTTGATGCTTTCGTGACAGCCATCCGGCTACCGAAGCGGCGCTCAGGCCATCACGATGGCCGCCACTCGCGTCCACGACCAGTAAGCCGCCACCGAACCGATGGCATACAGCGCCGGCACCGCCAGGCTCGGCGCCCAGGCGCGTTGCCGCAAGGTGCGCACCAGCGCCCAGGCCAGGCTGACGACGGCCAACTGACCCAGTTCGACGCCGACGTTGAAGCTCAGCAGCGCCACCACCAGGTGCTGCTGCGGAAGGCCAATTTCCTGCAACACTCCGGCAAAGCCCAGCCCGTGCACGAGGCCGAAGACAAAGGCCACCAGCGCCGGCAATCGCCGCGACAGCGTGGCCTGCGGCCGCAGCGCCTCGTAGGCGACGAGCACGATGGACAGAGCGATGCACGCCTCCACCGGCGCCGAGCGCAAGGTCAGCCATCCGAGCGCCGCACTGGCCAGCGTCAGGCTGTGCGCCAGCGTGAAGGCCGAGATCGTCCACACCAGCTGGCGCCGGAAGCCCACGAGGAAGAGCAGGCCGATGACGAAGAGCAGGTGGTCGTACCCGCTCAGGATGTGCTCGACACCCAGTAGCGTGTAGGCGGATGCGATCTCGCCGCGGCCGCGCTGGTCGTCGGCGCTGCCGTAGAGCCGCACTTGCGGCTGCCGCTGGGTCAGCGTGTAGACCCGCGACTGGCCGTCCAGCCAGTGCACTTTCACCAGCGCCGCCGAGTAGCGCTGGCCTACACCGTCGATGCTGAGCGTGCCCGTGAGCCCCGCGTCGCCGCAGCGCAGCAGGTTGAGGTCGGCGGTACAGCCGGTGGGCCACACCGGCGCCAGCTCGGAGTTGGCCGGGCGCGCGCCGCTGGCCACCCACTGCCAGACGAACTGGCCGCGCGCGGTCTCGTGCATCTCCATCTCGGCCATGCTCAGCTCGTGCGCCGACGCAGCCGTTCCGGCCAAAGCCCACACCAGCAGCGCCAGCCGTCGCAGCCACGCCCTCACGATGGCTGGCCCTCGAACTTGACGGTGTACTTCTGGCCGCGCAGGCGCAAGGCGTCGGTGCGCAGCTGCGCCATGGTGGCGTCGGTCCAGTCGGCGAGCACGGCATTGCGCAGGGCCTCGAACTGTGCCGGCTTGGCGGCAACGACGGCGTCCAGGCGCATCACGCGCAGGCCTTCGCGCGTCGTCAGCGCGCGCCATTCGCCCACCGGCCCTGCCTCCAGCGCCTGCGCGAAGTCGGCGCCATAGCTCTGCACCAGGTTGGCATGCGGGCGGCCCTTGAAAACACGCAGGCCGGCGCCGGTGTCGCCGGTCTCGCCGGCCACACCCTGGTTCAGCTTCGCGACGAGGGCTCGCACGACGGCCTCGGGGGTATCAGCGGGCAACACGGCTTCGTGGAAGTCGTAGCGTGCGGGCTCGTCGTACTTCGCGCGTTGTGTCTCGAACCAGGCGCGCAAGGCCTGGTCGTCGATGGGCGGCAGCTTCAGGCCCGACTCGACGACCATCAGCGACTTGAAGATCACGCGCTCGCGGATCATCGTGTCGCCCTGGTCGACGCCCAGCGCCAGACCCTCGCGGTAGAGGATCTCGTTGTCGACCCAGCGCCGTGTCAGCCCTGCAAGTTCTTCGGCGTTCGGCTCGCGACCGCGCGACTCGCGGAACAGCCGCCGCGCCTCGTTGGCCACGGCGCTGCCGACGACGATGGTGTTGGGGTTGTCGGCGCGCTCCACGAGCAGGCGGTCGGCGCCGAAGAGCAGCGCCCCGATGACGGCGAAGTGCAGCAGTGGCTCACGCAGCCAACGCATGCGTTGACCTGGTGCGAACGTCTCGGGTGTAGCTGCGGGGGATACAGGCATTGCCATGGTGGTGCAGATCCGGTCAAGACAGTGGCGCCGCGCGTTGCCGGGCGGCGCCAGGATGTCGGGGCCCCGCCCGCGGCTGGAGCCCCTCGTTTTGAAGGCGCCTACTTCACGCCTGCGACGGCAACCGAGCCCTGCACCTCGACGTAGATCGGGTTGCTGTAGAACCACAGGTCGGCCCAGGCCGCCACGTCCAGCGCCGAGAACTTGCCGGTGTAGCTGCCGTCGGTCTTGGTCGGCAGGTGCGAGGGGCAGCCGTTGAACTCCGTCGTGCCCACCGTCTTGCAGGGAATCTTCAGGAAGAAGTTCTCCGGGTAGCCGTCACCCGAGGTGCTGGTGGTGGCGTTCACGGCGGCCGAGTTCGTCTCCAGGTCGCGCAGCGGGTTGCCGTTGGCGTCGGTCTCGTAGGGAACGCTCGCCGGCAGGTTGCTGCCGCGCAGGCGCACGTACTGCGACGCCGTCACCGCCGGGATGCGGAAGCTCATCTTCAGCAGGCCGTTGCCGCTGCTCGTCCAGGTGCTGCCATTGAAGGTGCGCAGCACCTTCGCGCTGGTGTTCTTCGCCGCCGCCGGCACGGTGGCCATGTCGGGGTTGAAGACCCAGTTGTTCGGCCAGGTGCCGGCGTAGTCGGCGTTGCCCGGCTGCTTGTAGCCGGTCACCAGGCCGTGGATGACGTCGATGCGGTCGAGCACCGGCTTGTCCAGCGGCTGGTTGATGCCGACCTGCATCAGCGACGGGTTCGCAAAGCTGTAGGGCGAGTAGTTCGAGCCTTCGGGGTCGCGCACCACGATGGCCACCACGACATCGGCACCCGGGCGCACGACGAGCTTCTCGCCCATCGTCGCGCAACCCGGCACCGTGACGTCGGTGTTGTTCAGCGCAGCCGCCATCGCCAGGGCCTCGACCGCGGCGTTCGGCCGGTTGCCCGGGCCCTTGTAGGACGTGCAGGCAACGAAAGCCAGGCGGTCGATGAGCTGGCCGCTGGCCGCCCAGTTGTTGCCGGTGCGGAGGCCATCGACGATGTTCTGGGGGTTCAGCTTGCCGCTGGCCGTGCGCACCATCGTGTAGTTGCGCTGGTACTCGCCGGGGTAGAAGTCCTGCGTGCTGCGGCGGTCGTCACTGCCGAAGGCGCCGCGGTTGTGCCAGTCGGAGCTGGCGAAGAACCACCAGTTGCGGCCTTCGCCGAGCAGCGCGTCCCACACCCCGCCGACCTGCGCCGCGTAGACGCCGGTGCCGCCGTAGGTGGTGCCGCCGACCGTGTCCACGCGCACGCCGGCGATGGTGTTGCGGCGCGGCGCGTATTCACCGCGGTCGGACGAGGCACCATGGCCCGGCTGGCTCTCGAAGCCGAAGGCCACGCGCGGTGCGGCGTTGTTGAAGTTGCGCAGGTGCTCGACGTTGAAGCCGTTGTTGCCGTCCGGGTTGAAGGGTCCGGCACGTTCCAGGTGGGCCGGCACGTAGTAGCTGCCGTCCGGGTGGAAGGCGGCCATCCACTTCACGGCCTCCACGGTCTTGGCGTGGCCGCGCTGGCCGGTGCCGGCGCCGCCGGCCGGCACGAGCTTGGCGGCCAGCTGGCTCCAGCTCGGGTCTGCGGCGTTGAGGCTGTTAGGCACCGAGCAGTCCCAGTTGTTGCCCACACCGCTGGTCAGCGTGGTGTTGCCGCGGCTGGTGTCGGTGTCGTTGCGGTCGAAGCAGTATTCCCACATCGCCAGCGCGTTGGCGTTGCCCAGCGCGGCGTAGGGGCCGGTGGCCGGCAGCGCGGCCGACGACAGACCCGCGGGCATCTGACCCGTGATGACCGACATCGAGGTGTGCTCGTGGCCGGCGACCACCGACTCGATGCCCAGGAACATCGGCTGGTTCTTCACCGCGGCGAGGTACTCCAGCAGTGGGTACTGGATTTCCTGGACCGACTGCCAGCGCCACATCGCCTGCGCCGGCGGTGTGCCCGAAACACGGCCCTTCACCGTCACCGGCGGGTTGGTGTTCTGCCAGGTCGTCGTCGGCCCCTGCAGCGTGCCGGTGCCCGAATAGACCAACGGATACGCCGGCGTGGCCAGGCTCTCGTCCTCGGCCAGCGTGCAGTTGCGGTTGCCGCTGCCGCCGTGGCCGGCCTGCACGAACCAGTCGAGGCCCCAGGGCGCGTCGGCCGTCTTGCTGGTGGACTTCTGCACCAGCTTCTGCATCGACGTCGAGCCGTCGCTGCAGGTGGTGTGGTTGTGGAAGTCACCCGCCACGTACTTGCCGGGCTGCTTGCCCTGCGCAGGCGTTGCGGACTGTGCAACGGCCACGCCGGCGCTGCCGAGGGCCGCGGCGCCGAGTGCGGCAGCCGCCGCGAGGGCGAGCGGGCTGCCCTTGAAGGGATGGTTCATGGCGAAAACTCCTGGGGTCTTGGGCTCTGTGTGGGGTGGCCCGGCTGGAGGACCGGGCGACTTGTCGCGGGTAACGCCGCGCTCGCTGGCGACGTTAGGTAGCGCAGGTGACAGTGGCGTGAAGCTTTTGCGTCAGCGGAAGCGGCCGAAGTCGACGCTGACGGTGGTGTTGAAGACGCCACCCTTCTCGAAGCCCAGGCGCAGCGGGTAGCTGCGGCCCAACTGCAGTGGCTGCGTCAGGCCCAGCAGGCGCACGAAGGTGCCCGAGTCGTCGAGATAGGTCTCTTCACCCTGCGGGATGAGGAAGTCGACCTCGGGCCGCGCGAGCGCGCCGCCCATCTCGGCCGACGTTGCGATCGGCGTCTCGACCAGGATCAGGCGGTCGGTTTCGCTGACCTCGTCGAAGCCCATGCACAGCACGGTGCTGGTGGCGTCGTGACCGGTGGCGCGTGTCCAGGGGTGGGTGACACGCAGTGTCGAAGTCATGAATTCGCAGGCGCGCGCTCGCGGCGCCATCGCCGCGATGCCCAGGGCCAGGCCGGCGTGCAGCAGGCGTCGTCGATCAGGGTTGTCGTTCATGGCAGGCGCTCCGGAGCCCAGCAGGCGTGGGGGTCGGGCAAGTCTCGCTGTCGGAAATGACGTCTTGACGACGGAAGGCGCGAAGAAGTCCCCTCGAAGCGGGGGCGGCTTGTCACGAGGCTGTCGCCATTGGCCGCAACACTTCGCTGAAGGCGACCGGCAGAGCGTTCTGCGTGCGCGGCGCACCCCACCCCGTTCAAGGACTTCCCGATGAAACTGCTTCCCGTCGCCCTGGCGCTCTGCACCGCCATTCCCGCCTTCGCCGCCACCGTGCCCGTCACGCTCGACTTCGAGACCGCCACCAGCTACACCGAGATCGGCACGCTCTACGCCGCGCAGGGCATCACCTTCACGGCCGACGCGGTCGGGCTGGACAACAACGACGGCATCGGCGGCTACTTTTCCAATGCACCCAGCGGCAACGTCGGCATGACCGCTTTCGGCAACGATGCGACGATGAACATCGCCGGCGGCTTCGAAGGCGCCTTCGGGTTCTTCTACAGCGCGTCGGCGGTCATCACGGACGCGGTGCAGGTGTGGAGCGGCCTCGACGGCACGGGCAGCCTGCTGGCGTCGTTCGACCTGGCGGCCAACGCGCAGGCCGGCGGATGCAGCGACACGCCCTACTGCAACTTCAGCAGCGCGGGCACCGTGCTGAGCAGCATCGGCCGCTCGGTGACCTTCGGCAACACCGCCTTCGAAGTGGTGTTCGACAACGTCAGCCTGAACGCGGTGCCCGAACCCAGCACCGCGTTGCTGATGCCGCTGGCGCTGGCAGGCCTGCTGGCCGCGCGCCGCCGCAAGGCAGCCTGATGCGCAGGACGCCGGCTGCACCGGCGGCCGGCACGGAGGCCCGCCATGGATGAAGTGATCGGGCTCTTCCCGACGCCGCTGCTTCGCGCGCAGGGCGCGCTGCCGCGCGCGTTGGTGGATGCCCTGGTGGCGCACTTCAGCGGCTTGGCGGTGCAGGACAACAACTCGTCGCCGAACCTGTCGCACACGCAGATGCTGCAGCCTGGGGACAGCCCCTTGTTCGTCGAGGCGGCCAAGCTCGTCACGCCGCGCCTGGTCGACTTCGGTGCACTGCTCTTCGGCGAGCGCCTGGGCTGGTCGATCAAGGAGATGTGGGTCAACGTGCTGGATGCCGGCGGCCGCCAGGCCATGCACAACCACGCCAACAGCTTCGTCTCGGGGGTCGTCTACCTGACACCCACCGCACTCGGCGCCGAGACCGTGTTCATGAAGTCGCCCGGCGGCACGGACTTCGCGTTCCGCCACGACAACGCCCGCACCACGCCCGGCCCCTACAACGCTGACAAGTGGGTCAGCCCCAGCCCCGCGCCGGGCGACCTCGTACTCTTTCCGAGTTACCTGATGCATGCCGTGCCGCCCAACCCGGGCGGGAGCCGCGTGACGATGGCCTTCAACGCGATACCGACGCGCCTAGACTCCTGGGGCTACGCCGTCAGCTTCGCTGGATGAGCGGGCGCATACGGCCTTGAGCGCACCGTTCGAAGGTCACGGCGGCGCCAGCTTCGCGCCCGCTGTACGGCAAGCAACGCGTGGCAGCCGTGGTGCCGCACTGGGCCTGATGGTGGCCTCGGGCTTCGCCGGCCTGGGCTACCAGCTCGTCTGGACGCAACAAAGCACTCTCTGGCTCGGCCACGAGTCCGCCGCCATCCTGGCCGTGGTGACCGCCTTCTTCGGCGGCCTGGCGCTGGGCGCGTTGGCGCTAGGCCCGCGCATCGAGCGCAGCGCGCGCCCCGAGCGCTGGTATGCCGGCTGCGAAGGGCTCATCGCCGCCTGGAGCGTGGCGCTGGCGCTGCTGATGGCGCCGTTGAGCGAAGCCCTGCTGGCGCTGACCGGTGCCGAACCCGGTGCGGCATGGCAATGGACGGTGGCCTTCGCCGGCACCTTCGTGCTGCTGCTGCCCGCCACCGCCGCGATGGGCGCCACGCTGCCGGCGATGGAGCGCGTGACGGCGCGCCTACAGCATCAGGGCAGCCCGGTGGCGGCGCTGTACGCGGCCAACACGGCCGGCGCGGTGCTGGGCGTGCTCGTGGTCGCCTTCGTGCTGGTGCCGGGCATCGGGCTGGCGCGCACGGCGGCCGTTTGCGCCGCGCTGAACCTGCTCTGCGCCGCAGGTGCGCTGGCTCTGGCCGCGCCACTGCTGCCGGCAGCGCCGCCGGCAGCGGCCGGCCCCAGGCGCCGACCGCTGCTACTGCTGGCAGCCACCGGGCTGCTGGGCATTGGCTACGAGGTGCTGGTGGTGCGCGTGCTGAGCCAGGTCACCGAGGACACCGTCTACACCTTCGCATTGCTGCTGGCCGTCTACCTAGTCGGCACGGCGCTAGGGGCGGCGGCATGCGCTCGCTGGATCCCATCGCACACCGCCGCGCCACACGGCAGGCACGGCGATGGCGAAGCATTGCGCGACCGCCTGCTGCAGGCCGTGGCCGCCGCCGTATTGCTGGGTGTGGCCAGCCTGTGGGCCGCCGACGACCTGCGCGGGCAGGTCCAGCAGGCCCTGGCCACGCGCGGCGTCGACGGCATGCTGGCCGCGCTGGCGGCAGAGGCCACGCTGGCGCTGCTGGCCTTCTTGTTGCCGACGGTCGCGATGGGCGCGCTTTTTAGCCACCTGGCGACGCAGGCGCGTGCGGCGGGCATCGGGCTGGGCGCCTCCCTGGGCGTCAACACGCTGGGGGCGGCGGCCGCGGCGCCGCTCTTCGGCGTGCTGACGGTGCCGGCGCTGGGCGCCAAGGGCGCGCTGCTGGTGGTCGCGGCGGGCTACCTGCTGCTGTGCGCGCCGCGCCGCTGGCCGCTGCCGGCCTCGGTCGGCCTGGCGACGGTGACGGCCGGGCTTGCCGCCTGGGCACCCCCTCTGGCCTTCGTCGACGTGCCCGAGGGTGGCCGTTTGCTCAGTTACCGCGACGGAGCGATGGCAGCGGTGAGCGTGGTCGAGGACGCCGACGGCGTGGCCCGGATGCGCATCAACAACCGCGCGCAGGAAGGCAGCAGCGCCACGCGTCTGAGCGACGCGCGCCAGGCCCTGCTGCCGCTGCTGCTGCACCCTAAGCCGCAGCGCGCGCTCTTCCTCGGCCTGGGCACCGGGGTGACGGCCACGTCCGCCGCGCTCGACCCGACGCTAAAGGTCGACGCCGCCGAGCTGCTGCCCGAGGTCATCGCCGCCTCTGACCTGTTCACCCGCGAGATGCTCGACGGCCGCCCGTCGCCTGTGCGCGTCGTGGCCGCCGACGCGCGCCGCTTCGTGCGCACCGCCGGGCCGCGCTACGACCTCATCGTTTCGGACAACTTCCATCCCGCACGCAGCGGCTCGGGTGCGCTCTACACGGTCGAGCACTTCCGTGCCGTGCAGGCGCGCCTGGCGCGCGGCGGCCTTTTCTGCCAGTGGCTGCCTCTGCACCAAATGGATCTGGCGACGCTGCGCAGCATCGTGCGCTCCTTCACCGAGGTCTACCCGGGCGGCTGGGCGATGCTGGCGACGAACAGCCTGGAAACGCCGGTGCTGGGTCTGGTGGCATATGCCGACGCGCGCCGCTTCACGCTGCCGCAGGCGCAGGCCCGCCTGGCACGTCATGCGCTGCCACACGACCTGGTGCCCTACGGCCTGCCCGATGCGTGGGCACTGCTCGGCAACTTCGTCGCCGGGCCGCAGGCGCTGGCACGGCTGGCCGCCGGCGCGCCGCTGAACACCGACGACCGCCCGGTCGTCGCCTACCGCGCGCCGCGCATCACCTACGCGCCCGACTCGTTGCCGCGCGAGCGGCTGGCGGCGCTGCTGCAGGCGCTCTCCATCGCGCCGGGGGAACTGCTGGAGCCCGGCGCCGACGCGGCCGATGCCCGCCGACTGGCCGCCTACTGGGTGGCGCGCGACGCCTTCATCGCTGCCGGCCAGGCCGTGCGCCCCTCGGCCAACCCGCGCCAGATGCTCGCCCAGGTGCGGGAGCCGCTGCTGGCCGTGCTGCGCACCAGCCCCGACTTCCGTCCCGCCTACGACCCGCTGCTGCGCCTGGCCGCGGCGCTGCACGAAGCCGATGCGCTGGCCGCGCGCGCGCTCGTCGGTGAACTGGTGCGGGTGCAGCCGGCGCGGCAGGAAGGTCCTGCCCTGCTGCAACGCTGGGGCCACCCCCGGCCTTGATGCGGCCGGCGACTTGGCGTGCCGGGCGCCGCCCGGCCCGTCAAGGCCCGACCGCAGGATCTCAGCCGGTGTAGCTGGCCGTGCGCCCCACGCTGGCCTGGTAGCTGCGGCTGGAAATGGTGTCGACGAAGACCCATTCCCCCTTGGCCTCGGTCGCGGTGAAACTCATCTTCAGGTAGCCGCGCCGCGAGGGGTCGATCCACATCAGGTCGTCGACCACGCCTTCGAAGATGGCCTTCACCTGCGGCGTGGGCAGCGCCAGGTAGGACTCGAGGCCCGGCGAACTGACGCTGCTGGTGGCGAATTCCTCGCCCACCTTCACGCCGGCCAGCGCCGGATTGGCCAGGCCCTTGAGCGTGAGGCTGCTGTGCCAGGCGTTGTGCGTGTCGCCGGCCAGCGTCACCAGCTTCTTGCGGAGCTGCAACGCCGTGCCGAGCAGGGTCTCGCGCGCGGCGAGGTAGCCGTCCCAGGCGTCGAGGTTGTAGCCCAGCAGCGGGTTCAGCGTCGGGTTCATCAGCGCGGCCTGTTCGGGCGTGCGCTGCGCCGCCGGCGTGGCCTTGGCCGCGAGGTAGGCGTTGACCGCCGCGGCACCCGCAGCCACCGCGGCGGGCGAGGTGGCGCTGGTGTTCAGCGCCGTCAGCACCGACACCGGGAACTCCATGCGCCCCATCAGCACCTGCTGGCCCAGCACCTGCCAGGTGGCGCTGCTGGCGGCCATGCGGCCCTGCAGCCAGGCCAACTGCTCGCTGCCCAGCATCTGGCGCGTCGGCGACGAGAAGGCCGCGGTGGCCGCGGCCTGCGCCGCCGGGCCGGCCAGGCCAGCTAGTTCAGCGATGTCGACCTGTTTGTCGCGCCCCAGCAGACGGGTGTCGAGCATGTGCAGGCTGACGAGGCCGCCAAAGTCGAAGCTGCGGTAGATGCGAGAGGGGTCGGTGCCGGCGCGGATGGGCATCCACTCGTGGTAGGCCTGCAGCGCGGCCGCGCGGCGTGCGGCCCAGCTGCCTTCGCTGGCGGGATCGTGGTTCTCGGCGCCGTCCTTCCAGGCGTCGTTGGCGACCTCGTGGTCGTCCCACACCGCGATCATCGGCATGCGGGCGTGCAGCGTCTTGGCGTCCGGGTCGCTCTTGTACTGGGCGTGGCGCAGACGGTAGTCGGCCAGCGTCAGCAGCTCGTTCGCGGGTTGCGAGCTGCGCCCCAGCGCAGCCGCGCCCGAAGACGCATAACCCGTGGCGTCGTATTCGTAGAGGTAGTCACCCAGGTGCAGCGCGAATTGCGCGTCGCTGCGTGCCGCTTCGGCGTAGACGTTGAAGAAGCCCGCCGGGTAGTTGGCGCAGCTGAACACCGCGAACTTCACTTCGGTGGCCGTGGCCGGCAAGGTGCGCGTCTGGCCCACCGGCGAGCGGGTGCCGTTGGCACGGAAACGGTAGTGGTAGCTGCGGCCGGGCGCCAGGCCCGTGGCGTCGGCCTTCGCGGTGTGGCCGCTGGCGCTGCTGGCGGTGACGTCGCCCGAGGCCACCAGCGTGGTGAAGGTCGCGTCCTCGGCCACTTCCCAGCGCAGCTGCACGGGTCCGTCGCTGCCCGGGAAGCGCGCGTGCGTCCAGAGGATGACGCGGTCGGCAAGCGGGTCACCGCTGGCCACGCCGTAGAGAAACTCGGGCTCGGCATCGTCGGCGCCGCCGCAGCCCGAGAGCACGGCGCCGCCGCCAATCACCGCCGAGATGGCGGTCAATTGAAAGATGAAATCGCGACGGCGGGTGGTGATCGGCATGGACGGCTTTCGGCAACGGCGGATGGCACCCGGATGTCCGGATGCCGCTGCCGCCGAGTCTGTCGACCTGGCATGACCCGATGGTGACAACGCCGCCCGCAACGCAACACGGCCCGCCTCGAACGGGCGGCGGTCACCCGCCGTGCACCCCCACGCCGACCTTTGCGCGGCGCGACGTCGCAGGCATGCCGGGCCCCGGCGCCCGGCACACCGCGGGTGGACGCAGGGCCAGGTCGCGTGTTCAGCGGCTCCCACGCCGCCACGACGAGCCCTTTCTGCTACTGCTGCCGGGCGCCCTCGGTCAGGCGGCGTCCGAGGCCGATGGCATATGGCGCCGCGCGGGCGGCGATCATCGGGTCGGCAGAAGGCTCGATGCCCTTGGGCAGGACCAGCGGGTTGTAGGTGATCGTCAGGCACGCACCCCCGCCGTCTTCGGCCACCGAAGTGATCTTCAGCAGTCCCAGGTTGACCTTCCTGCGGCCCTCGGGCAGAGGCACGGTGGCGCTGTCGATCCTGTCATCGGCCTGGGCCAGCTGCAGGTTGAAGTTGAACGCGACCTTGCCGTCCTTGACCCGCTGGCGCAGGTCATCGAACAGAAAGTTCGGCCCCTTGGCCTTGGCTTCGTCGTCCGTCAGGCCCTGCACGCCGCCGACGGGCTCGAAGATCCACTTCCCGAACTGCTTGCTGCCGCTGGCATTGACGAAGCCGAAGGCGTGCACGCCCCAGTAGTTGACGGCGCCGAAGCTGGCCGGCACCGGCTGCGACGCGAAGTACCGGCCCTGCAGCAGCACCTCGGGGTTGGCATCGGCAAAGGCCTTGACCTTGGCCGCGTCGGGCATCTTGGTCGCCGGATCGGGCTGCAGGGAAGCCAGGCGACCGAAGAACTGCTGCGGCGAAGAAGCCCCGAACACCGGCGCCGAGATGTTCCCCAGCTGCCATTGCTCGCCGTCGGGCAGGTTGAACTGCAGGGCCAGGTTGCGCTGGGACCGGGTGTTGTCGGGCGCCTTCGGGTTGGCGCCGCCGACAGAAAATCGCACCACCACCGGCACCGGTCGGCCGCTGAAGGCCGAGGCCGTGGACAGCGCGCGCGCGTCCGCGGCGCCGACGAATTCGCCAGTGGCGCAGATGCCCTTGGCGCCCGAGCGGCGAAAGCCCTCGAACTTGCCGAAGGTGGACTCGAACTGGTTCAGGAAGACATTCGGATCGACCCCGGCTGTCGCCGGTGTTTGCGCGAACGCGTTCAGGGTGCACAGCGCGCAGGCTGCAGCCGCGGCGGAAAGTACCGGTTGGGTCATCGACGAACTCCTGGGATAGGCGGGGTTGCTCGGAACGGACGCTGGCCCCCACGCGAAGGGGACCGCAGCGCCTGGGCCGGTAGTCGATCCGCGCAGGCCCGCCTTACAGTCCGGTCCGGATGGAGGCCCCGCCCTTCGCGAGGGGCATCACGAAGCGGCCCGCATCCTGGTCGACGCGCCTCGACGCTGGATCCGTGTCCGGTGATGGACCCTGGCCGCTCCGATCAGCCGGCGACCTGCAGCCGAGCCGGATCGAGCATGAGGAAGCTGGCGCAGCGCCCGGCCTTCCTGTACCCGTCGTCGCTGACGACGATGATCCGCTGCAGTCCGCCGACGACCGCCGGGCACACGCCTTCGGCTTTCGCCAAGCCCCGCAAGCCCGGAACCGTCACCCGGTGCGCGGGCGCTCCCGGTTCGCCGCTCCAGCGCCAGAGGTCGAAGTGGGCCGGCTCGCGTGATGTCGGGCCGCCGATCACGAGATACGCACCCAGCGCGGGGACATACGACAGGCCGCGGATGCCGTGGCCGCCCAGATCCAGTTCATCGAGGGAGGGCGCGATCCGCGGTACCACGCCAGACTCGAAGACTTCAGCTGCGTTGTCGATGCTCGCGATGAGCGCTCGACCGTCACGCAACGGGCTGCGGAATCCGATCAACAGTCGCTGCTGGTCGGGGCTGAATTCCAGACCTTCGATGTTGAGCCCGCCGCCGGCCTTGACGTCCTGCACCGCGGCTGCCGCCGCCAGCACGGCATGGCGCTGTGTCAACGCATGCTTCAGGCCATCGACGACCTGCGGGTCCACGACCCGATCGCCCTCGACCCGAAACCGGACCAGCTTGTCGCGCGACTTCTTTTCGTCGCCATCGTCATCGCGCGAGTGCGACGTGATGGCGTAGACGAAGCCCGTCCTGTCCGCAGCAAGCCCTTCGAGATCGTCCAGCTTCCAGAAGGAGCTGAAGATCTGGAGCAGCCCGGCCGTCAATGCCTCGGTCTCGACCTCGCCATCGACGCCAAGGGTGAACACGCTGAGCGGGTGGTCCCTTTCGTCCTCGACCACCAGGAAGCGGCCGTCGGGCAATTGATGGATGGCCGACGGCTCGAAAATGCCGGTCAGGGGTCGGAACTCTGGAACCGCGTCGACGTTCATCGGGGCATTGTCCGACGATCAGCCAGGCCCGGACCCGTTACGTTGCCAGTCGAGGGCCAGGCCCAGCAGTGGCTTCGTCACACCCCGGGCGATGACGCGGCGCGCGGCATCGGCGCCGGCCTCGATGTCGGCAAGCCGCTCGGCCTCGGCCGCCCCCCGGGGACCGATCTCGGCCAGCGCTGCCGCGCGTGCCATGACGATCAGCCGTCCTTTCAGCGCCTTGGTGCGCAGGGCGCCCCGGGCATAGGCCGTCAGTGCCTTCCGGAGGCGGCGACGCAAGCGGCTCGACAAGGCATCCGCGGACCGGGTGTCAAACAGGGTGAGCGCCTCCTGCAGCGCCTCCATGCCCATCCGCAGGTGCCCGATGATGTGCGCCAGGCGCCAGAGGTCTTGCCTCGCAGCGGCCAGTCCGTCCAGCGATCCGGCCTGGTGGTCCAGCAGGTGCCGGAGCCGTTCCTGGTGTTCGAGGGCCTGCGGCATCTGCAGTTCCGCGGCCAGCCGGCACTCGACGAGCAGTGCCTCGTCGACCGTGCCGCGCCGGCTTCTGGCCAGGACGTCGATGTAGGCGAGGGTTCCGCCCTTGATCTCGCGTCGCAGCCGGATGCGTTGCTTGCGATGCATCGCCAGCTCGTCCGCGCCGCGGCTGGACCTCAGCGCATGAGATGTCGCAAGCAGCGTTGTGATGTCGACCACAGCGGTCCTGAGCAGGTCCATGATTGTTCTCCGATGAGAGCGGCCCAGCACTACGCATGAGCTTCCGAACCGCAGCTTCGCGCTCGCAGTATGTGTTGACCTTCGTGACACCGCTGCGTCCGTCGTCGACGGAGCAGAGCGAGAGTCTGTCGATGGCTGACGACTACAGCGTGGCCGCGATGCGCTTCAGCGCGCCGGTAAGCGGCCCGTCGCGACCGCCTGCAACTGGCCGTTATGCAAGTCTTGCCATAACGGCCATTATGAGAAGACCCCAGTTATGAGAAGTTCTGGGAAGGCATAGGCCGGGAGGCCGCGCAGGTACTTGCGATCCGCAGTGCCGT
>PNKD01000026.1 GCA_013822265.1 Leptothrix sp. (in: b-proteobacteria) | reverse complement strand
GCCGCGACGCGCCGCCAGCCGTTAGGCCGTGGCCGCCGCGGGCCGGGACGGCGCCGCGAAGCCGGCCCTCTTCGGTCCGGGGCGTTTGCCCCCGACGGCCCAGGTATGTATGATCCATGCATACTCATTCGATCCGACACCGACATGGAAGCGACCGTTGCCGAACGTGGGCAGATCACCCTGCCCAAGGCCGTGCGCGACGCGCTGGGCCTGACCAAGGGCACCCAGCTCAAGGTCGAACTCGACGGCAGCCGCATCATCCTGCGCAAGAACGTCGACGACGCCATCTCGCGCCTGCGCGGCCGCTTCAAGCTGCCGCCGGGGGTCAGCACCGACGACGTGATGCGCGAACTGCGCGGCCGCGCGCCCGGCGACCCCTACCTGCCGCCCGACGAGCAGTGATCGCCATCGATTCGTCGGTGCTCATCGACCTGCTCGGCGACGACCTGCGCGCCGAGGCGGCCGAGGACAGCTTGCGCCAGGCGCTGATGCGCGGCCCCGTGGTGGCCTGCGATGTCGTCGTTGCCGAAGTGGTTTCCGGCCTGGGTTACGGTGCCGAACTGTTCGACACGCTGGAAGACGCCGGCATCGGTTTTTCCGCCATCGAGTCGCGTGCCGCCGTGCGCGCCGGCGAGATGCAGCGGCGCTGGAAGGAGCGCCGCAAGGCCGCGGGCCAGCCGGTGGCCGCGGCACGCGCGGTGCCCGACTTCCTGATCGGCGCCCACGCGCTGCTGCAGTGCACGGCGCTGATCACCCGCGACCCGGCGTTCTTTCGCGACTACTTCAAGGGCCTGAAGGTCATCGTGCCCCAAGCCTGACGCCAGCCCGCCGCGCCATTCGTCACCCCATTCACCTGGAGCCCACCCCATGCTGCAAGCCTATCGCCAACATGCCGCCGAGCGCGCCGCGCTCGGCATCCCGCCGCTGCCGCTCGACGCCAAGCAGGTCGAGGCGCTGATCGAGCTCATCAAGTCGCCGCCGGCCGGCGAAGAAGCCTTCCTGATGGACTTGCTGACGCACCGCGTGCCGCCGGGCGTGGACGACGCGGCCAAGGTCAAGGCCAGTTTCCTGGCCGCCGTGGCGCATGGTGACGTGAAGGTGGGGCTGATCAGCAAGGCCCAGGCGACCGAACTGCTGGGCACCATGGTCGGCGGCTACAACGTGCACCCGCTGATCGAGTTGCTCGACGACGCCGAAGTCGCCGACGTGGCCGCCGAGGCGCTGAAGAAGACGCTGCTGATGTTCGACTTCTTCAACGACGTCGCCGAGAAGGCCAAGCGCGGCAACGCCAAGGCCAAGGACGTGATGAAGAGCTGGGCCGATGCCGAGTGGTTCACCGCGCGCCCCGAAGTCCCCAGGACCATCACCGTCACCGTCTTCAAGGTGCCCGGCGAGACCAACACCGACGACCTGAGCCCCGCCCCCGATGCCTGGAGCCGCGCCGACATCCCGCTGCACTACCTGGCGATGCTGAAGAACACGCGCGCCGGCGCGGCCTTCAAACCCGAGGAAGACGGCAAGCGCGGCCCGATGCAGTTCATCGAGGACCTGAAGAAGAAGGGCCACCTGGTGGCCTACGTCGGCGACGTGGTGGGCACCGGCTCCAGCCGCAAGAGCGCCACCAACAGCGCCATCTGGGCCACCGGGCAGGACATCCCCTTCGTGCCCAACAAGCGCTACGGCGGCGTCACGCTGGGCGGCAAGATCGCGCCGATCTACTTCAACACGCAGGAAGACGCCGGCTCGCTGCCCATCGAGGTCGACGTGAGCCAGCTCGAGATGGGCGACGTCGTCGACATCCAGCCCTACGACGGCAGGATCGTGAAGGACGGCAAGGTCGTCGCCAGCTTCGAGATGCGCAACCAGGTCATCTTCGACGAGGTGCGCGCAGGCGGACGCATCAACCTGATCATCGGCCGCGGCCTGACCTCGCGGGCACGCGAGTGCCTGGGCCTGCCGGCGTCCACCGTGTTCCGCCTGCCGCAGCCGCCCGCGGGCACCCAGGCCGGCTTCACGCTGGCGCAGAAGATGGTCGGCCGCGCCTGCGGCCTGCCTGACATCGACGGCAAGGACCAGGGCGTGCGCCCGGGCACCTACTGCGAGCCGAAGATGACCAGCATCGGCAGCCAGGACACCACCGGCACGATGACGCGCGACGAGCTGAAGGATCTGGCCTGCCTGGGCTTCAGCGCCGACCTGGTGATGCAGAGCTTCTGCCACACCGCGGCCTACCCGAAACCCGTGGACGTGAAGACGCACCGCGAACTGCCGGCCTTCATGAGCAAACGCGGCGGCATCAGCCTGAAGCCGGGCGACGGCATCATCCACAGCTGGCTCAACCGCATGCTGCTGCCCGACACCGTGGGCACCGGTGGCGACAGCCACACACGTTTCCCGATCGGCATCAGCTTCCCCGCGGGCTCGGGGTTGGTGGCCTTCGGCGCGGCCACAGGCGTGATGCCGCTGGACATGCCCGAGAGCGTGCTCGTGCGCTTCACCGGCAAGATGCAGCCCGGCGTGACGCTGCGCGACCTGGTGCACGCGATTCCGCTCTTCGCCATCAAGAAGGGCCTGCTGACGGTGGCCAAGGCCGGCAAGGTCAACGAGTTCTCGGGCCGCATCCTCGAGATCGAGGGCCTGCCCGACCTGAAAGTCGAACAGGCCTTCGAGCTCAGCGACGCGTCGGCCGAGCGCAGCGCCGCGGGCTGCACGATCAAGCTGAACCAGGCGCCCATCGTCGAGTACCTGAGCAGCAACATCGTGCTGCTGAAGAACATGATCGCCCAGGGCTACGAAGACAAGCGCAGCATCGAGCGCCGCATCGCCAAGATGCAAGAGTGGCTGGCCGCGCCCAGCCTGCTTGAAGCCGACAAGGACGCCGAATACGCGCACGTGCTCGAGATCGACATGGACACCATCAAGGAGCCCATCCTGTGCTGCCCCAACGACCCCGACGACGCGAAGTTCCTGAGTGAAGTGGCCGGCACGAAGATCGACGAGGCCTTCATCGGCAGCTGCATGACCAACATCGGCCACTTCCGCGCCGCCAGCAAGCTGCTCGCCGGCAAGCGCGACATCCCGGTCAAGCTGTGGGTGGCCCCGCCCACCAAGATGGACCAGGACGAACTCGTCAAGGAAGGCCACTACGCCAACTTCGGCGCCGCCGGTGCGCGCACCGAGATGCCCGGCTGCAGCCTGTGCATGGGCAACCAGGCGCAGGTCCGAGAAGGCGCCACGGTGGTCAGCACCAGCACGCGCAACTTCCCCAACCGCCTGGGCAAAAACGCCAATGTCTTCCTGGCCTCGGCCGAGCTGGCGGCGGTGGCCTCCAAGCTGGGCCGGCTGCCGACGGTAGCCGAGTACCAGGCCGACATGGGCATCGTCAACGCCGACGGCGCGGCCATCTACCGCTACATGAACTTCGACCAGATCGACGAGTACGCCGAAGTGGCCAAGGGCGTGACGGCCTGACGGCAGGTCACCGCTTCATGCCGCGACGGCCCGCTTCGGCGGGCCGTTTTCACTTCGACCGCGCCCGCCTGCGAGGCGCCGGCACCGGCACCGGCACCGCCACGCCGCCGCCGAGCGCGAAGCGGCACACCGCGGGCGTGGCCAGGTCGGCCAGGCTGACGCCATCGAGCACACCGAGAAAGCGCGCCCTGGCCTCGTGCACCAGCGCCTCGAGGCGGCATCCACCAGCGAGCCTGCAGGCGTTGCTCGCGGCGTCGAAGCACTCCAGCAGGTTCAAGTCGGTCTCGGTGCGGCGCACGACCTCGCCGACCGTCGTGTCGGCGGCCGGGCGCAGCAGCCGCAGGCCGCCGCCGCGGCCGCGACGCGTTTCCAAGAAGCCCTGCGCGGCCAGTGCCATCACCACCTTGTTGAGGTGGCTGCGCGAAATGCGGTGGGCCTGCTCGATCTCGGCGATGCTCACCGCGGCGGTTCGACCCTCGTGGACGGCGCAGTGCATCAGCACGCGCAGGCTGTAGTCGGTCCACTTCGTGAGTTGCATCGGTTACCGCTCCGGGTATGCAGGATGCAGCGCGGCCGAGCCTGACCTTTGCGCTGCATCAAGTTGAGGCCAGGGCAAGGCTGACAACAGGCGCCGCAGCCGGTTCAATTGAGGCACTCTGGATGAACCTTATCGGCGCCGCGGTCTTCGCGATCGGTGCGCATCGATGCACAGCATGGAGCGGCGCGTGGAAATCAGGCGGGCAAGACGGCAGCGCGGCCTGGCCGGCAGCACTTGGCTGCTGGTGTTGCTGGCGCTGCTGACGGGCATTGCCGCGGGGGTCGGCGGCTACACCATGGTCTATGCCGAGGGGCTGTCGTACATGAGCTCCGACCCCAAGGTGTGCGTCAACTGCCACATCATGAATCCGCAGTACGACTCGTGGCAGAAGTCCAGCCACCACGCGGTGGCCGGCTGCGTCGACTGCCACCTGCCGCACGACTTCGTCGGCAAGTGGACGGCCAAGGCCGTCAACGGCTGGCACCACTCCAGGGCCTTCACGATGCAGGACTTCCACGAGCCCATCGCGATCAAGCCGCCCAACGCCCGCATCCTGCAGGCCAGCTGCCTGGCTTGCCACGGCACGCTGGTGCACGAGGCCGCCGCCGAAACCGGCCGCGGCGCTGAATTCACCTGCGTGCACTGCCATCGAACCGTCGGCCACGGCGATACCGCCGGCCTGGGCGGGCCGCGTCAATGAAACCGGAGCTTGCCTTGAAGACTCTCCCATTCGCCCACAAGAAGACCCAGGCCGGCGTGTCGACGCCGTTGCTCATCGGCCTGGTGGTCGTCGTGGCCATCGCCGCGGCCGGCGCCACGGCGCTGCTGACCAACATCTTCGACCGCAAGCAGGAGGCCAAGGTCACCACGACGCGGCTGGTGGAGGTGACGCAGGACACCACCGACGCCGCCAAGTGGGGCGTGAACTGGCCCAAGCAGTACGACAGCTACCTGCTCACGGCGCAGGCCACGCGCACGCGTTTCGGCGGCCACGGCGGCAGCGAGGCGCTGCCCGAGCAGAAGATCGAACGCGACCCCTGGCTGAAGAAGATGTTCCTCGGCTATGCGTTCTCCATCGACTACCGCGACCGCCGCGGCCACGCCTTCATGCTGAAGGACCAGGAAGACACGGCGCGCCAGAGCAAGCCGCAGACGGGCTCTTGCCTGCACTGCCACGCCGCGGTGATGCCGCTGTACAAGGAACTCGGCGGCGGCGACGCGATGAAGGGTTTCGAGGCCAGCTACAAGTACAGCTACAAGGACCTGAACAAGAAGCTGCACGACATGGGCCACGGCCACTCGGTGACCTGCGCCGATTGCCACGACGCCAAGACCATGGCGCTGATCGTCACGCGGCCGGGCTTCATCCAGGGCATACAGAGCCTGGCCACCTCGACCGCCGAGACGCCGTTCGCGCCGTCGATCGAGCGCTGGCGCGCCGGCGGCAAGGACCAGCCCTACGACCCCAACAAGGACGCCACGCGCACCGAGATGCGCAGCTACGTCTGCGCGCAGTGCCACGTCGAGTACTACTGCTCTTCGCAGATGCCGCTGACCTTCCCGTGGAGCAAGGGCTTGAAGGTCGAGCAGACCGAGGCGCACTGGAACGAGACCAAGTTCGCCAGCGGCGAGCGCTTCTTCGACTACAAGCACGCCGAGACCGGCGCGCCCATCCTGAAGGCCCAGCACCCCGAGTTCGAACTCTGGAGCCAGGGCGTGCACGCACGCAGCGGCGTGGCCTGCGCCGACTGCCACATGCCCTACATGCGCGACGGCGCGACCAAGATCTCCGACCACTGGGTGCGCAGCCCGCTGCTCAACGTGGCCCGCGCCTGCCAGACCTGCCACAAGCAGTCCGAGCAGGAGATCAAGACGCGGGTCGACCTCATCCAGCAGCGCAACTTCGACCTGCTGCAGCGCGGCGGCGTGGCCATCACCGCGCTCATCGACACCATCAACGCCGCCAAGAAGGCGGGCGCCACGCCCGCGCAGCTGAACGACGCGCTCGAACTGCAGCGCAAGGCGCAGTGGCGGCTGGACTTCATCGCCGCCGAGAACTCGATGGGCTTCCATGCCCCGCAGGAGGCCGCCAAGGTGCTGGGCGAGGCGCTGGACTACGCGCGCCAGGGTGAGACCATCGTGGCGCGGCTGGGCTTCGGCGTCACGAAGGTGGCGGCCGCGGCACCGGCCCCTGCGCCGGCGCCGGCACCGGCACCCGCCAAGAAGCCATGACCGGCTGAACGCTCAGCCTTCAGGGGCCCAGCGCGCCAGCGGCCGCCGCAGCGGCCCGGACCTCAGGCGGTTGCCATGCCGACTTCGGCCTCCACCTCGAGCACGCCCAGGGGGTCGAAGCTGCGCTCGGGGCTGTCGTGCCAGCCGTCGTGGCGCCGCACCCGCAGCCGGGTCACGCTGCCGCGCCGGTAGGCATAGGGCACACCGGCCCGCGTGAAGCGCAGCGCGCCGCCCGCGGGGATCTCGCCGGCGTCGAGCAGCACGGGGTCGAAGTGCAGCCGCCCCGCCCGCTCGCGCAGGCCCAGCTCGCCCCAGCGGGTGAGGATCTCCTCCTTCACCTGGCCCGTCATGCCGGGCTGTCGCGCGCCGCCTTCGCCCGGCGTGTGGCTGTAGGGGTCGGCCGGAAAGGCGCCGTAGGCAGCGGCGCTCTTGCGGTAGCCCAGGCCATCGCGCACACGGCGGTAGAAGTGCTGCAGCGCCGGCAGTTCGGGGGCGCGCAGGTCGGCCGCCTCGAACACGCGCTCCTGCACCGCCAGCAGCAGCTTGGCCACCATGTGCCAGTAGATGCAGCCCAGGCCCTCGTAGGCAAACATGGTGCCCGAGCGGCCGGTGAACTCGTGGTGCCCGAGCAGCCGCTCGTAGGCCTCGGCCAGCGGCGGCAGTTCGGCGCCGAGGTCGGCGGCCGCGGCCTCGAGGTCGCCGCGGTTGGCCAGCGCCGGCGCAAAGCGCACCGTGCCGTCGCTTTGCTGCTGCAGCAGGTCGGCGCGGCCCTCGCGCAGCAGGCGCTGCACCACCGGCAGCGCCAGCGCGTCGGCGTCGAGCCGGTTGCGCTCGAGGAAGCCGGGCAAGGCGCGGTCGGGGTAGAGCAGGAAGGACTGGCGGCCGGGCGTGAACAGCGGGCTCGCGAACAAGGCCTCGAGCAGCGCCACCGCCTCGGCCAGCGACAGGAAGCCGCAGGACAGCAGCGCCACCTGGCCTTCGAGCATCGGGTAGAGCCGGCCGACCTCGGCACGGCCGGGCGTGAAGTGCACGAGCTTGTAGCTGTCGAAGAGACCGTCGTCGCGGCGGGCGCGGTGCAGCGTGGCGTCGACCAGCGGCAGCAGCGCCTGCGCCAGACCGGCCAGCAGCCCGGCGGGCGCATGCACCGCGGGCGCGCGGCCGGCGGCGCTGTCGTAGGCGGCAGCGCGCCAGGGCTCGAGCACGGCGCCGGCGCCGTCGAGGAAGGCACGGCGCGCCACGGCGTCGTCCACGGCGGCCAGCGGCGTCGTGCGCACCAGCGCGTCGAAGCGCTGCAGTGCCTGCAGCGTCGGCTCGGCCAGCGTGAAGGGCCGATCGGCGCCCGGCAGGGTGACCAGGAATCCGAGCAGCCGCCGCAGGTGTGCCAGCGTCACCACCGACAGCCCGTTGCCCACCAGCGCGTTGTTGGCGTCGTTCCACTCGGGGCGCTGGGTGTGCAGCCAGAGGCCGCCGCCGGGCAGCAGCGACCCGGCCTTGGCCAGCACGATGATCGCCAGCTTCTCGCCCAGCGTGGCCAGCAGCGGCAGGCCGGCGGCGTCGCACACGCGCCGGCCGTCGGCGCCGTGGCGGCGCGCACGCTCGACGGCACGCCCGTGCGCGGCCTCGTCGAAGTCGAGCGTGTGCTTGGGCCGCGCGGTCTGCTCGGCGTGCGGCTTCAGGCGGTAGGGAATGTCGGCAAAGCTGAACAGCGCCCGGTCCCACAGCGACGGCAGCAGCGCCGGCTCGTGCGCCGCTGCCGCCTCCATCAACTTGAGCAGGTAGATGACCTGGTGGTCGCCCCAGTAGCCGATGTGGCTCCAGGGGTTGCCGGGCTCGATGACCTCCCAGTCGATGCCGTCGCGGCCGAGGCGGTAGGGGTTGTAGCCGTCGGGCGACATGGCGCCCAGGAAGGTGGCGATCATCGAGCCGGCGTAGGCCGGCGCGCTGGGCAGCAGCGCCTCCCAGTTCTGGAAGATGTCGCGCCAGTTGCCCTGGTGGTTGACGACACGCCGGCCCGCGGCGTCGCGCACGCGGATCGAGAATCGGTTCCAGGGCCGGCTGGGGTCGCCGTGGCGGCGGCTGAAGGTCAGCGGCAGGTACTCCAGCACCAGGCGCTCGGCCTGGGCGCCGCCGCTGTCGCGCGCGGCCTGCAGCGCGGCCTCGCGCTCGACCTGCGCCGGCCATGCCGCCGCCGTGGCGGCCAGCGCCGCGCCGACGGCGTGGTGGCGCTGCCGCGCGAAGGCCAGCAGGTCGTCGCGGTCCAGGCGCGTGCCGTCGACGAAGACGCCGCCGCGCATGATGTTGAACAGCACGTTGGCGCGGTGGTGCGCGGCCGCCATGGTGTCGCCCGACTGCTGGAAGCCATCGGCACGGGCCAGCAGTTCGTCGACGCCGGCATCGTTGGCACGGCGTGCCGCGGCGATGTCCTGCACCGTGCCGCCACCGCCCGCCAGGCGCTGCGCGAGTTCGGCGGCCTCGACCTGCGAGCGCGGGCCGTCGATGACGATGTGCCACTCGCACGCGCCCTGCGCCAGCGCGCTGTCGAAGTTCACCAGGAAGGCGCTGGGGCGGCCGCGTGTCAAGGTCTCGGCCTCGACCTCGCCCTGCTGGCAGAAGGTGCCGACCTGATGCGCCGACAGCAGCGTGCGCGCGCCGACGGGCAAGCCGGCATGCCAGGCCGTCAACGCCTCGAAGCACTCCTTGGGCTCGGCGCGGTCCCAGATCTGCGCGTACAAAGTGAACAGGCCGAGCCGGCCGCCCGCTGCGGCCTCGTTCCACTTGTAGGCGTCGGTCAGGCTGCTCATGGCCTGGGCGACCTTCACGCCTATGCCCGGCGGCAGCAGGTTGAGCACGCCGTCCAGCACCCGCACATGCGACGGGCTGCCGCCCGCCAAGCGCTCCAGCCGCGCCGTGCGCACCAGGCCCAGCGCGGCGGCGGTGAACCACTCGTACTGGAAGGCCAGGCCCGCCGCGGCATGCTCTTCGCGAAAGCGCAGGCGCGTGCCCGACAGGTTCTTCCACAACGAGCGGCTGGCGTCCGGCGCGGCGCCGCCGAGCCGCGGCGCAAACGGCTGCCACAGTTCGCGCCCGGCCGCGCCGTCGATCAGGACCCAGGTACGCGGCCCGGTGTGCTCCCAGCGCGCGTGGATCTTGTCGACCGTCTCGTACGGCAGGAAGGCGCCGTCCTCGTCACGCCGCCCCGCCGCCAGCGAGCCCGCGCTCGAGACGAAAGCCCAGAGATCGCTGTCGCCGGCCAGCGCGATGAAAAACGGCGCCTGGCGGTCGAAGCCGTCGATGCGGTACCAGGTCTCGTCGCCTGCGGTGACGAAGCCTCCCTGCATGCCCGCCTCGGCGGTGGCGGCACCAGGTTCTCCGGTGCCCTGGTCGTCGGCGGCGCGCGGGGTGAGTGGGGTGGATGTTGAAAGCGCTTTCATCATCGGCCCCATCATAGCCACGCCCGGCACCGACGGCCAGCCCACGGTGCCCACGGCAGCCTGCCGCGGCCGGCACGTGGCGGCTTCACGGCCGCTCGGGCACCTGCTGCGACGAAACCCACAACACCCGGCCCAGCGCCAGCCCGAGCGTGAACTGGCGCTGCTGCGTGACCAGCGGGCTGGCGCGGAACGCGGCGCCGCCCAGATCGTCGTGGCGCAGGTGGCCGGCCAGCCACCACGGCCCGAGACGCCGCGCGGTGCTGGCCGAGACGCCCCAGCCCCCGGGCACCGCCGCGGGACGCGAAGGCCACTCGCGTGGCCGTGGCATAGGCCGGGGCCACGTCGTAGAAGTGGGCAAAAAGCACCGCCCGGCGGCCAGCGGCCCGGCGCTCAGGCCCAGGTCCCAGCCCTGCCAGCGCTGGTCCAGGTGCAGCAGCGGGGCGAAGGTCCAGCCGAGCCGGCGCGCGCCGCCATCGAGCGCAAAGGCCGCGCGCAGCGGCAGGCGCAGGTCGAGCTTCCAGCCGTCGCCGCGGGCCAGCATCAGGTTGAACTTGGGGCCCAGCTCGACCGTGGTGGCCAGGTCGGCCATGCCCTGGCGGGCGCGGTTGTCGGCGCTCTTCAGGGGCGGGCTGGCATCGAAGCTGAGGTCGAGGTGGCCGCGTGGCGTGTCCAGCAGCACGGCGCGTGTGCCCTCGCGGTCGGCGCGAAAGACCTTGCCCCGCAGCACGAGGTAGGGCACCGGCAGCAGCCAGCGGTGGGCCTGCTCGCTGCCGCGGTAGTGCGGCACGTGCAGCGCGGCGGCGCCTGCGCCCAGCTCCCACAGCGGCGCATCGGCGCGCGCCGAACCGGTGGCGGCCGACAGCACCAGCCAGCACGCCAACGCCGGCGCGCCGGGCGCCCGCCGCGCAGGGGGCTGCGGTTTTTCGGGTTCGGGTCGGCGCTGCATGGTGCGCCGCATGCTGCGTCGGGCCGCGCCCCGGCCCTGCACAGGCGGTGGGCCGGCGCGGGGCCGGTCGATAGAATCGAACACCCCCGTCGACCCGCCGAGCGCATGGCCACAGACCCGAAAGTTCCTCACGCCGGCGCACCGGCCGCGCCCAAGCCCAGCAACTTCCTGCGCGGCATCATCGAGCGCGACCTCGCGTCGGGGGCCTACGCCGGGCGCCACTTCGGCGGCAGCCCGGGCGACGCGGCGCACCATGCGGCCGGCCCGCTCGATGCGGCGAAGATCCGCACCCGCTTCCCGCCCGAGCCCAATGGCTACCTGCACGTCGGCCACGCCAAGAGCATCTGCCTGAACTTCGGCCTGGCGCGCGACTACGGCGGCATCTGCCACCTGCGCTTCGACGACACCAACCCCGAGAAGGAAGAGCAGGAGTACGTCGACGCCATCATCGAGGCTGTGCGCTGGCTGGGCTTCGACTGGGAGGCCGACGTGAACGGCGTCGCCACCAGCCACCTCTACTGCGCCAGCCACTACTTCGACTTCATGTACCGCGCCGCCGAGGCGCTGGCCGCGGCCGGGCTGGCCTATGTCGACGAGCAGACACCCGAAGAGATGCGCGCCAACCGCGGCGACTTCAACACGCCGGGCAAGGCGAGCCCCTTCCGCAGCCGCACGCCGGCCGAGAACCTGGCGCGACTGCGCCAGATGCGCGACGGCGAACTCGCCGACGGCGCCGCCGTGCTGCGCGCCAGGATCGACCTCGCGTCGCCCAACATCAACCTGCGCGACCCCACGCTCTACCGCATCAAGCGCGCCACGCACCACAACACCGGCGACACCTGGTGCATCTACCCGATGTACACCTACGCCCACCCGATCGAGGACGCGCTGGAGCGCATCACGCACAGCTTCTGCACGCTCGAGTTCGAGGACCAGAGGCCGTTCTACGACTGGCTGCTCGAGCACCTGGCCGACCTCGGCCTGCTGGCGCGCCCGCTGCCTAAGCAGCACGAGTTCGGGCGCCTGAACCTGAGCTACATCGTCACCAGCAAGCGCCGTCTGCGCCAGCTGGTCGAGCAAGGCCATGTCACCGGCTGGGACGACCCGCGCATGCCCACGCTCTTCGGCATGCGCCGGCGTGGCTACACGCCTGAGAGCATCCGCGCCATGGCCGACGGCAGCGGCGCCAGCAAGACCAACATCTGGCTCGACTACAGCGTGCTCGACGGCTGCCTGCGCGCCGACCTCGAAGACAAGGCGGCGCGCGCGATGGCCGTGCTCGACCCGCTCAAACTGGAGCTCACCAACTGGGCCGAGATCTACGGCAGCAACGGCCACCTCGAGCCCTGCCAGGCGCCGGCCCACCCGCAGCACCCCGAACTCGGCCAACGCCGCTTCATGCTCGCGCGCGAGGTGTGGATAGAGCGCGACGACTTCACCGAGGTCGCGCCCAAGGGCTTTTTCAGGCTCTTTCCGCCCAGGACGCAGCCTGACGGCAGCGTCGTGGCCGGCAACAAGGTACGGCTGAAGTACGGCCTGGTGGTCGAGTGCACGGGCTGCGAAAAGGACGGCCAGGGCCGCGTGACGCGCGTGCTGGCGCGCATCGTGCCCGATACACGCAGCGGCACGCCGGGCGCCGACGCCGTCAAGGTCAAGGGCACCATCACCTGGGTCGGCGCGGCCGATGCCTTGCCCGCCACGCTCAAGCTCTACGACCGCCTCTACGGCGAGGCCCAGCCCGAGGCCGGCGGGCGCGACCACCTCGCGGCGCTGAACCCGAACAGCCTGGTGGTGACGCAGGGCTGGCTCGAGCCCTCGCTGGCGGGCGCGCCACGCGAGGCGCGTTACCAGTTCGAGCGCCACGGCTACTTCGTTGCCGACCGTCAATTGCACGCGCCGGGAACACCGGTGTTTAATCGCATCACGACGCTCAGGGACAGCTGGGCGGCGTAGAGTGAACGCCACTTCGACTGCCAAGGAGCATGCCATGCCGCCCTCAGCACCTTCAGCGTCATCCACACCGAATCGCCGCCCCGGCGTCGTGCCGGCCATGCTGGTCCTTGCGGCCGCCATCACCCTGCCCACCGCAGCGGCCGAGGTCGAAGTCAGTTTCATCGGGCCCGACAAGTTCACCGATATCGGCCGCAACCACGGCGATCGCGACAGCGCGATGAAGACCCTGGCCGATCAACTGCAGGCGCTCGGCCGCACCTTGCCTGCCGGCCAGACGCTGCACGTCGAGGTGACCGACGTCGACCTGGCGGGCGAGATCCGGCCCTTCATCTGGCACTTCGCCAACGAGATTCGGGTGCTGCGCGGGCAGGCCGACTGGCCGCGCGTGGCGCTGCGCTACACCTTGCAGGCCGAAGGCCGCACGCTGAAGGCCGGCGAGGCCCAGGTGTCGGACATGAACTACCTCGGTGCGCAGCTCGGCCCCGACCTCCGGGGCGAGCCACTGCGCTACGAGAATCGCATGCTGCGCCGCTGGTTCAACGAGACCTTTGCGGCGCGCTGAGCACCGCCACCTCGTTCCGTCACCCCACTTTCCCACCCGCCCACCCGACCGGAGACAAGCCCCTTGCGCCTCGAGCTTCTGCAAACCACCCTGCTCGGCCTCGCGCTGGGTCTGGCCGCCACCGCCCACGCGCAGGACGCGCTGACCCAGGCGGCCCAAGAACCCGGCGCCGCCACCACGCCCAGCGGGTTGGTCTACCGCTCGCTGAAGAACGGCAGCGGCGCCAGCCCACAGGCCACCGACACCGTGCGTGTGCACTACCGCGGCACCTTCCCCGACGGGCGCGAGTTCGACAGCAGCTACAAGCGCGGCCAGCCCGCCACGTTCCCGCTGAACGGCGTCATCAAGTGCTGGACCGAAGGCGTGCAGCGCATCAAGGTCGGCGGCAAGGCCAAACTCACCTGCCCGTCGGCCATCGCCTACGGCGATCGCGGCACGCCGGGCGGGCCCATTCCGCCGGGCGCCACGCTGCAGTTCGAGGTCGAACTGCTGGCCATCGAGCGCAAGTAGGCCCGCGGGGCCCGGCGCGGCAGCTTCAGCCGCGCAGCCGCCTCGCGGCCGTCACCGCCGCCAGCACCAGCGCACCGGCCACGATGCCCAGCAGGCCGTCGGCCGCGGCACTCAGCAGCGCCTGCGCCAGCCCGGGCAGCGACGCCACGGCGCCCTCGATGGCGTGGGCCAGCGCCGGCACGCCGTGCATCAGGATGCCGCCGCCGACGAGGAACATCGCCACCGTGCCGGCCACCGACAGGCCCTTCATCAGCCTCGGCGCGGCGCGCAGGATGCCGCGGCCCAGCGCCTGCACCGCAGCGCCGCCCTGCCGGCTGAGCCACAGCCCCAGGTCGTCGAGCTTGACGATGCCGGCCACCAAGCCGTAGACGCCCACCGTCATCGCCAGTGCCACGCCGCACAGCACCAGCGCCTGCGTGGTGAAGGGCTGGCCGGCCACCGTGCCCAGCGTGATGGCGATGATCTCGCCGGAGAGGATGAAGTCGGTGCGGATCGCGCCCTTGATCTTGTCGCGCTCGAAGGCCACGAGGTCGGCCGCCGGGTCATGCAGCGCGGCGGTCAGCGCCGCCCTGTCGGCCTGCGCCTCGCCGCCGCCGTGCACGAAACGGTGGGCCAGCTTCTCGAAACCCTCGAAGCACAGGAAGGCGCCGCCGACCATCAGCAAGGGCGTCACCAGCCAGGGCGCAAAACTCGCGATGAGCAGCGCCGCCGGCACCAGGATGCCCTTGTTGACGAAGGAGCCACGGGCCACGGCCCAGACCACGGGCAGCTCGCGCTCGGCGCGCACGCCCGAGACCTGCTGCGCGTTCAGCGCCAGGTCGTCGCCCAGCACGCCGGCAGTCTTCTTCGCCGCGACCTTGCTGAGCAGGGCCACGTCGTCAAGCACGGTCGTGATGTCGTCGAGAAGCGCGAGAAGACTGCCTGATGCCATGGCCGCGATTCTGCCCGGTGCACGGCCGGCACCCGCCGCGCGCTGACGCTGTTGCGCAACGACGACGCGGGCTTGCAAGGCCGCGGCGCCGGATCGAGAAGCGCGGTGTCCGAACCGCTGCCCTCGGCGGTATATTGCCGCGCTGACCACCGGGCGGTTGCCCGGGGCATGACATCCACTGGAGACACCATGAATCTGTTGCGTGCAAGCGCCCTCGCCCTGGCGGCCTCGGGCCTGTTGTTCGGTTGCGGCGGCAGCGACGATCCGCCCGCGCCGGCCAAGATCACCTACACCAAACTGGTGTCCTTCGGCGACAGCCTGAGCGACGTAGGCACTTACGCCACGCCGACCCTGGTAGGCGCCACGGGCGGCGGCAAGTACACCGTCAACAGCGCCGGCGTGCAGTTGTGGATCGACCGCGTGGCCACGGCCGCCAAGGTGCCCGCGGTCTGCGCGGCCCAGCGCGGCCTCAACAGCGTCGGGCCGTTTGCCGGCTTCGCGTCGCCCACGGTCAACAACGCCGGCTGCTACGGCTACGCCCAGGGCGGCTCACGCGTCACCAACCGGGTCGGGCCGGGCAACGTCGCCACGCTGCCGGCGGCCACCAGCGGCGCGCTGGGTCAGCTGACGGTGCCGGTGGTGACGCAGATCAGCAACCACCTCACCGCCGTGGGCGGGTCGTTTGCGGGCACCGACCTGGTAACGGTGCTGGCCGGCGCCAACGACCTGTTCATGCAGGTTGCCACGGTGCAGGCCACGGTCGCGGCCGGCGGCAATGCCACGGCGGCGGGACAGGCGGCCACGGTGGCCATGGGCACGGCCGGGGGCGAGTTGGCGGCCTACATCAAGAGCCTGATCGTCGGCAAGGGCGCCAAGCGCGTCGTCGTCGTCGGCATCCCGGACGTCAGCGTGACGCCCGATTCATTGGCTCAGCCGCAGTCGTCGCGCGACCTCGTTCAGCTGCTGGCCTTCACCTTCAATGCACAGCTGCAGTTCGGCCTGCAGGGCGTGGCCGAGGTGCTGTATGTCGACGGCTACACGGCCATCCAGGGCTGGACGCGCAACCCCGGCTCCGTGGGCCTGAGCAACGTGACCACGCCGGCCTGCAACCCTGCGCTGGCACCGACCTCGCTGTTGTGCACCGCTGCCACCACGATCAGCGGTGACACCAGCAAGTACCTGTTCGCCGACGGCGTGCACCCCACGCCCTACGGCCACGAGCTGTTCGGCAAGACGGTCATCGATGCGCTGACCGCCGCCGGCTGGCTGTAGGCCCGGCCCGCGCGGCCGCCTCTGCGGCGGCCGCGCATGGCTTCACCGGCGCGACCGACGCGATGAGCGCGATCAGCGCGGCTTGCGCCGCGTGGCCGCCCGTGGAGCCGGTGGCCCCGGCGTGGCGCCCGTCTCGCGCGGCGGCAGGCCGGTGTGCTGGGTCAGCAGCCGGCCCTTCGTCACCAGCGCTGCGCGCGGCCCCGCCGGCGTGCTGTTCTTGCGGCGCGCGCTGACGTAACCCTCGCCGCCGGCGGGCTGGTAGGTCGGGATCAGCTGGTGCTTGCCGTTGCCGACGAGGTCGGCGCGGCCCATCGCCTTCAGCGCCTCGCGCAGCGGCGGCCAGTTGGCCGGGTCGTGCCAGCGCAGAAAGGCCTTGTGCAGGCGGCGGCGCTTCTCGCCGCGCACGATGTCCACCTTCTCCGCCCGTTTCGGGTCGCGGCTGATGCCCTTGAGCGGGTTCAGGTCGGTGTGGTACATCGCCGTGGCCGTGGCCATGGGGCTGGGGTAGAAGGTCTGCACCTGGTCGGCCTTGAAGCCGTTGCGCTTGAGCCAGATCGCCAGGTTCATCATGTCCTCGTCGCTCGTGCCCGGGTGGGCGGCGATGAAGTAGGGAATGAGGTACTGCTTCTTGCCCGCCTCGGCGCTGAACTTCTCGAACATCTGCTTGAAGCGGTCGTAGCTGCCTATGCCCGGCTTCATCATCTTGCTCAGCGGGCCGCCCTCGGTGTGCTCGGGCGCGATCTTGAGATAACCGCCGACGTGATGGGTGACGAGCTCCTTCACGTACTCGGGTGACTGCACCGCGAGGTCGTAGCGCAGGCCCGAGCCGATGAGGATCTTCTTCACCCCGCGCAGCGCGCGCGCGCGGCGGTACATGTGGATCAGCGGCGTGTGGTCGGTGTTCAGGTTCGGGCAGATGCCCGGGTAGACGCAGCTCGGCTTGCGGCAGGCGGCCTCGATGGCCGGGCTCTTGCAACCGATGCGGTACATGTTGGCCGTGGGGCCGCCCAGGTCGCTGATGACGCCGGTGAAGCCTTTGACCTTGTCGCGAACCTCCTCGATCTCGCGGATCACGCTGTCTTCGCTGCGGCTCTGGATGATGCGGCCCTCGTGCTCGGTGATCGAGCAGAAGGTGCAGCCGCCGAAACAGCCGCGCATGATGTTGACGCTGAAGCGGATCATCTCCCACGCCGGAATCTTGGTCGCGCCGTCGTGGCTGCCGTTCTCGTCGGCGTAGGCCGGGTGCGGGCTGCGCGCGTAGGGCAGGTCGAACACGAGGTCCATCTCCGCCGTCGTCAGCGGGATGGGCGGCGGGTTGATCCAGACGTCGCGCGCCGTTGCCCCGGTGCCGTGGCGCTGCACCAGCGCACGCGCGTTGCCGGGGTTGGTCTCCAGGTGCAGCACGCGGTTGGCGTGGGCGTAGAGCACGGGGTCGCTCTTCACCTGCTCGTAGGCGGGCAGGCGCACCACGGTCTTGTCGCGCGGCGGCAGCGTCACGGCGCCGGTCTTGCGGCTGGCGGGCATGGCGATGCTGGCAGTGGCCGGCACGGCCGGCGAGCCCGCTTCGCCGCCGCTTTCCTGCTTCGTGCAGGATTCGCCCACCGACGCGGCGGCCTCTTCGGTCGTCAGGTAGGGGCTGATGTGCGCGTCGATGCGGCCCGGGCGGTCGACCTCGGTGCTGTCGATCTCGAACCACTCGCCGCCGAAACGCCGGCCGCTTTCGTCGGCCAGCGTGCGCACCATGAAGGCGGTGCCGCGGATGTCGGTCAGGCTGGCCACCGGCTTGCGCGCGGCCAGGCGGTGCGCCACTTCGACGATGGCGCGCTCGGCGTTGCCGTAGAGCAGCAGGTCGGCCTTGCTGTCGACGAGGATGCTGCGGCGCACCTTGTCCTGCCAGTAGTCGTAGTGCGCGATGCGCCGCAGGCTGGCCTCGATGCCGCCGACGATCACCGGCACGTCGTTCCACGCTTCCTTGCAGCGCTGCGTGTAGACCAGCGTGGCACGGTCGGGGCGCCTGCCGCCCTCACCACCGGGCGTGTAGGCGTCGTCGCTGCGGATCTTGCGATCGGCGGTGTAGCGGTTGATCATCGAGTCCATGTTCCCCGCGGCCACGCCGAAGAACAGGTTGGGCTTGCCGAGCTGCTTGAACGCGTCCGCGCCGTGCCAGTCGGGCTGGGCGATGATGCCGACGCGAAAGCCCTGGGCCTCGAGCACGCGGCCGATGACGGCCATGCCGAAGCTGGGGTGATCGACGTAGGCGTCGCCGGTGACGATGACGATGTCGCAGCTGTCCCAGCCCCGTTGCTCCATCTCGGCCCGGCTCATCGGCAGGAACGGTGCCGTGCCGAAGCGCCTGGCCCAGAACGGACGGTAGCTGGCCAACGGCCTGGCCTCGGGCGCGGCGTCGGGACGGGTGGGGGCGGAAACGGGCACGGCAGGCAGACCAGGGGACGGGGAAGGACCGGCACGGCCGGCTGAATGCCGATTGTCGGGCCCCGGCGCCGACCCTGGGGCCGCGGGGGCGAACGGGCGGGCCGTGGCGGCGCGCCGGGCTCAAGCCGGGCCACGCGACGTCGATAAGGGTTGGATGGAAGCCTTCTTCAGCTGGGTGGGCACCGCGTTAGGCGCGTTGCTCGTCGTCGCCGTGCTTGTCGCCTGGCGGGAACATCTGGTGCGCCAGACCCGGCCGCAGCCGCTGCCCGAATCGCCACCGCAGCGCGCGGTGAGCGTGGACGTGCGCCTGGACACGCAGGCCGGCGGGCTCTACGAGAGCGACGCCGTCGCCCGCCGCGCCACGCTGGACCACACCATGGGTCGCGTCGGACGCGCCGCGCGCGCGGGGTCGACCGGCGGCGCCGACGCCTGGACCGAGACCAGCCCCATGGTGCTGCAGCCCGACGCCGCATCGGCGCTCCCGGCCAAGCCGGCGACCGACGTGGCTGCCAAGCCGCGGGCCGACGCGACCGTGCCGCCGAAGACGCGCGTCTGACTCAGGCCGCCGGCAGCGCCGCCTCTTCGGGCGCCGCCGGCGCGTTGTCGTCGACGTCCTCGCCGAGGAAGCCGCCGCTCTGGTGCGCCCACAGCCGTGCGTAGATGCCGCCGGCGGCCAGCAGCGAGGCATGGTCGCCCACCTCGACGACCCGGCCCTGGTCCATCACCACCAGCCGGTCCATCGCCGCGATGGTGGAGAGCCGGTGCGCGATGGCCACCACCGTCTTGCCTTCCATCAGCCGGTACAGGCTTTGCTGGATGGCGGCCTCGACCTCGCTGTCGAGTGCGCTGGTGGCTTCGTCGAGCAGCAGGACGGGCGCATCCTTCAGCATCACGCGGGCGATGGCGATGCGCTGGCGCTGGCCGCCGGAGAGTTTGACGCCGCGCTCGCCGACATGGGCATCGTAGCCCGTGCGCCCCTTGGCGTCGGCCAGGCCGACGATGAAGTCGGCGGCCTCGGCGCGCTCGGCGGCGTGCTGCATCTCGGCGTCGGTGGCGTCGGGACGGCCGTAGACGATGTTGTCGCGCACGCTGCGATGCAGCAGCGAGGTGTCCTGCGTGACCATGCCGACCTGGCGGCGCAGGCTCTCCTGGGTCACGCCGGCGATGTCCTGACCATCGATCAGGATGCGGCCCGACTCCAGGTTGTAGAGACGCAGCAGCAGGTTGACCACCGTGCTCTTGCCGGCGCCCGAGCGGCCGACGAGGCCGATCTTCTCGCCCGGGCGGATGTGCAGGTTCAGGCCGTCGACGACGGGTTTCTTGCCCCCGTAGGCAAACACCACGTTGTCGAACACGACCTCGCCGCGCGGCACCACCAGGGCCCGGGCATCGGGCCGGTCGACCACCGAACGGCTGCGCGACAGCGTGCCCATGCCGTCCTGCACGGTGCCGATGTGCTCGAACAGCGTGGCCATCTCCCACATCACCCAGTGCGAGATGCCGTTGAGGCGAAACGCCATGGCCGTGGCCGCGGCCACCGCCCCGACGCCCACCGCCGAGCCTATCCACAGCTTCAGGCTCACCGCCGTGACGGCCGCGATGAGGCCCACGCTCAGCACCTGGTTGACGGTCTCGAAAGCCGTCACCAGCCGCATCTGGCGGTAGGCCGTGGTCATGAACTCCTGCATCGCGCCGCGTGCGAAGTGCGCCTCACGGTTGGCGTGCGAGAACAGCTTGACGGTGGCGATGTTGGTGTAGGCGTCGGTGATGCGACCGGTCATCAGCGAGCGCGCGTCGGCCTGCAGCTGCGCCACCTTGCCCAGGCGCGGCACGAAGTACCACAGGGTCAGCGCGTAGAGCACGAGCCAGCCCAGGAAGGGCAGCACCAGCCACAGGTCGAAGGCCCCCACCACCGCCAGCAGCGTGACGAAGTAGATGACGACGTAGACCATGATGTCGGTGACGATGAGCCAGGTGTCGCGCACCGCCAGCGCCGTCTGCATCACCTTGGTGGAGATGCGGCCCGCAAACTCGTCCTGGTAGAAGCCCATGCTCTGCTCGAGCATCAGGCGGTGGAAGGTCCAGCGCAGCCGCATCGGGAAGTTGCTGAACACGCCCTGGTACTTGAACAGCGCCTGCAGCGCGACGAACACGACACTGGCCGCCAGCACCCCGGCCAGCAGCGTCATCGTGTGGCCGTGCTCGGCCCACAGCTGCGACGGCTGCACCTTGGCCAGCAGGTCGACGACGTGGGCCATCATGCTGAACAGCAGCGCTTCGAAGGCGCCGATGGCCGCGGTGAAGAGCGTGACCAGCAGCAGCCACGGCCGAACGCCCTGCGAGCAGGCCCACAGGAAGGCGAAGAAGCTCTGCGGCGGCGGGGGTGGCAGGGCCGCCGGGTAGGGGGGCACCAGCGCTTCGAATCTTGCGAACACGGCTTGTCGCTTCCGGCAAAAGGGCCGCGGCACCTCGTGGGTGCGGCGGCGGCGGGGATGGGGCTCGGGCGACCGGTGGGCCGGCCCGAGAGGGGCGGCCGTGGCAGCCGCGGGCGGGATTATGGGTGGCGCCGACGGCGCCTGCACCCCCTTGCTGCACCACGCCTTGCGGCCGTCGCGGCCAGCCGCCAGCTGCTGGAGGCGCCAGAGACGCTAGAGGCGGGCCACCAATCAGCGGCGGGGTCGCTGGCTATCATGGTTCGACGCGTTCTCGGGGTTCCCATGTTCGACTACATCATCGTCGGCGGCGGTTCGGCCGGTTGCGTGCTGGCCGCGCGCCTCAGCGAAGACCGCGACACGCAGGTCTGCCTGCTCGAGGCCGGGCCCGACGACCGCAGCCTGCTCGTGCAATGCCCGGCCGGCATCGTGGCCGGCGGCATGCTCAAGCACTGGAAGCACAACTGGGCCTTCAGCACCGTGCCGCAGCCCGGCCTGAACGGGCGCAGCGGCTACCAGCCGCGCGGCCGCGGCCTGGGCGGCTCGAGTTCGATCAACGCCATGCTCTACGTGCGCGGCCAGCCCGAGGACTACGAGCACTGGGCCGCCGAAGGCAACCTGGGCTGGGGCTGGAACGACGTGCGGCCCTACTTCCTGAAGGCCGAGCACAACGAGCGTGGCGCCAGCGAGCACCACGCCACCGGCGGGCCGTTGAACGTGATGGACCCGCTGTGCCCCAGCCGCACCGCGGCGCTGTTCGTCGAGGCCGCCGTGCAGGCCGGCCTGCCGCTGAACCGCGACTTCAACGGCGACAGCCAGGAAGGCGTGGGCTTCTACCAGGTGACGCAGAAAGGCGGCGAACGCTGCAGCGCGGCCAAGGCCTACCTCACGCCCCACCTGGCGCGGCCCAACCTCAAGGTGATGACCGGCGCGACCGTGCTGCGCGTCTTGCTCGAGGGCCGGCGTGCGACCGGCGTCGAACTGCGCGTGGACGGCGTGCAGCAGCGCTTGACGGCGCGGCGCGAGGTCATCGTGAGCGCGGGCGCACTGAAGTCGCCGCAGTTGCTGATGCTGTCGGGCATCGGCCCCGGCGCCCACCTGCAGCAGCACGGGCTGGCGGTGCAGCACGACCTGCCCGGTGTGGGCCGGCATCTGCACGACCACATCAGCGTCACGCACGTGGTCGATGCGCCGCGGCGCACCGACACCTTCACCGTCTCGCCCAGCGGCGCGCCGATGGCGATCAAGGGCGCCTGGGACTGGCTGACGAGGCGCACGGGCGTGCTCACCAGCACCATCGCCGAAGCCGGCGCCTTCTTCCGCAGCCGACCGGGCGAGGCAAGGCCCGACCTGCAACTGCACTTCGTCATCACCAAGCTCATCGACCACGCGCGCACGCTGCCCATCGGCCACGGCTACACCTGCCACCTGTGCCCGCTGCGCCCGGCCAGCCGCGGCAGCCTGAGCCTGGCCAGCGCCGACCCCACCGCGGCGCCGCGGATCGACCCGAACTTCTTCGGCGACGCCGGCGACATGGAGCTCATGATCCGCGGCTTCAAGCGGCTGCGCCACATCCTGCAGCAGCCGGCGCTGGCCGACTTCGGCGGCCAGGAGCTGCCCGCACTGGCCGCGGCGCAGACCGACACGCAGATCGAGCACTACATCCGCAGCTTCTCCGACACCGAGTACCACCCGGTGGGCAGCTGCCGCATGGGCCCGGGCGCGCTGGACGTGGTCGACGCGCAGTTGCGTGTGCACGGAATGCAGGGGCTGCGCGTGGTGGACGCGTCGGTGATGCCGCAGATCATCTCGGGCAACACCAACGCGCCGACGATCATGATCGCCGAAAAGGCCGCCGACCTCATCAAGGCCGCGGCTTGAGCGCGCGGCCGCCCCTGCGGCTCTCGGTGCTGGACCAGTCGGTGGCCTGCGCCGGCCGCGACGAAGGCCACGCGCTGCGCGACACGGTGGAGTTGGCCATGCGCTGCGAGGTGGTGGGCTACGAGCGTTTCTGGGTCAGCGAGCACCACGGCCTGCCCACCATCGTGGGCAGCGCGCCCGAGATCCTGATGGCCGCCATCGCGGCGCGCACCACGCGCATTCGCATCGGCAGCGCCGGCGTGATGTTGCCGCATTACGCGGCGCTGAAGGTGGCCGAGCAGTTCCGCGTGCTCGACGCGCTGGCGCCGGGGCGCATCGACCTCGGCGTGGGCCGCGCGCCGGGCAGCGATTCACGCACCGCGCTGGCGCTCAACCCGAACGCGGCCCACGCCGCCGACGGCTTTCCGCAGCAGGTGCTAGACCTGCAGGCCTGGACCGAGGGCCGGCGCCACCAGGGCCTGATGGCCCACCCGCTGCCGGCGCCGGCGAGCCAGCCGCCCGAGATCTGGATCCTGGGCAGTTCGAACTACGGCGCGCAGCTGGCCGCGCATCTCGGCCTGCCCTACGCCTTCGCCTATTTCTTCATGGACGGCCAGGGCGTCGAGCAGGCGCTCGGCCTCTATCGGCGCCTGTACCAGCCCAGCGCCCGCCACCCAATCCCGCAGGCCACCATCTGCGTCTGGGCGCTGGCCGCAGACGGCGAGGCCGACGCCCGCCACCACGCCTTGAGCCGTGAACGCTGGCGCCTGGACCGCCAGCGCGGTGTGCTGGGCCCGCTGAAACCCCCTGATGCCGTGGCGGCCGCCGGCTTCAGCGCCGACGAGATGCCGGCCGTCGAAGCCCTGCGCGCCCGCGCGCTGGTGGGCACCGCCGCGCAGGTAGGCGGCGGGCTGCGGCGCCTGGCCGAAGAACTGGGGCTCGACGAGATGGTCGTCAACACCTGGGCCCACGACCCGGCCGTGCGCCGGCACTCGTATGCCTTGCTGGCCGGCGAAATGAGCGGGCCCTGAAAGTCGAACCCCCTGGCCCGCAAAGGCCAGGGGGCGGATGGCTTTCGCCACCAAGGGGGCTCCGGAGGTAAGGGGTCCGGGGCTCCTGACGCGCTGGTAGAGCGCCATCGGTATTGCCTGAATCAGGCAAAGACACGGTACGCCCGACCGCGCGCCAACGCAAGCAGGAATGTCGGCCCTCAGGGTTTCTGCCGGCGCGTCGGCAGCGGTTCAGGGCGGCGGCATCAAGCCGGCCACCAACGCCTCGACACGCTGCTCGACCGCCGCATCCATGCGGATGCTGTGCCCCCACTCACGCGATGTCTCGCCAGGCCACTTGTTGGTGGCGTCGAGGCCCATCTTGCCGCCCAGGCCGCTGACGGGCGAGGCGAAGTCGAGATAGTCGATGGGCGTGTGCTCGACCAGCGTGGTGTCGCGCACCGGGTCCATGCGCGTGGTGATGGCCCACACCACTTCCTGCCAGTTGCGGATGTCGACATCGTCGTCGGTGACGACAATGAACTTGGTGTACATGAACTGGCGCAGAAAACTCCACAGGCCGAACATCACGCGCTTGGCGTGGCCCGGGTAGGCCTTGCGGAGGGAGATGATCGCCATGCGGTAGCTGCATCCCTCGGGCGGCAGGTAGAAGTCGACGATCTCCGGAAACTGTTTCTGCAGGATGGGCACGAAGACCTCGTTCAGCGCCACGCCCAGGATGGCCGGCTCGTCGGGCGGCTTGCCGGTGTAGGTGGAGTGATAGATGGGGTCGCGGCGGTGCGTCATCCTGTCGAGGCGGAAGACCGGGAACCAGTCCTGCTCGTTGTAGTAGCCGGTGTGGTCGCCGAAGGGGCCCTCCAGCGCGTGCAGGTAGCCGCCCTGCTCCTTCAGCTTCACGCCCTTCTCCGACACACCCTCGTACCCAGTCTCCGCGGGCGGGATATGACCTTCGAGCACAAACTCGGCGCTGGCCGGCACCTGCAGGCGCAGGTCGCCCTCGCCCACCTTGGTGGCCACGAGTTCGGTGCGGCTGCCGCGCAGCAGGCCTGCGAACTGGTACTCGCTCAGCGAGTCGGGCACGGGCGTCACCGCGCCCAGGATGGTGGCCGGGTCGGCACCCAGCGCCACGGCGATCGGGAAGGGCTGGCCGGGATTGGCGCGCGCGAACTCGCGGAAGTCGAGCGCGCCGCCGCGGTGGGCCAGCCAGCGCATGATGACTTCACGTCTACCGATGACCTGCTGGCGGTAGATGCCCAGGTTCTGGCGGCTGCGCGGCGCGGCCACGGCCTGCGCCGCAGGCCCCTTCAACAGCCCCTGCGGCCCGCGCGTCACCACAAGGCCCCAGGTGATCAGCGGGCCGGCGTCACCCGGCCAGCAGGTCTGCACCGGCAGACGGCCGAGATCGATGTCGCCGCCCTCGATCACCACGTCTTGGCAGGGCGCGCTGCGCTGCACCGACGGCTTCATGTCCCACAGCGCCTTGGCCATGGCCAGCAGCTTGCCGGCGTCCTTCAGGCCCTTGGGGGGCTCGGGCTCCTTGAGCCCGGCGAGCATGCGGCCGACATCGCGCAGGTCGGAAAGTGTTTCCGCGCCCATGCCCAGGGCCACTCGTCTGGGGGTGCCGAAGAGATTGATGAGGCAGGGAGTGTTGTAACCGGCGGGCTGGGTGCAAAGCACCGCCGGGCCGCCGGCACGCAGCAACTTGTCGCCGATTGCCGTCATTTCCAGGCGTGGCGACACCGGTTCGGTCAGTTTTCGAAGCTCACCCAGCCGTTCGAGCTGGGCCATGAAGTCGCGAAGGTCCCGGTATTTCATGTTTTCAGATATTAGAGACCCGTTTGATATTCTTGACCGGGTATGAGGGCGTTCCTAGAATCGCGCCAAACCTGAATCATCAGGGTTTACCCGTGACGCCGGCAGCACATCCCCCGAGCGTCCCGAGGTGACACCGTCCCGGCAGTTGATCCGAGGCCCTCGCGACCCCCAGCGAGCTTTCCGGCCCGATCGAGATCTGCGGTTGATTATTGCTGTGGCCACCGAGCCCGCTCACGAAGGCGGGCGGCGCCACAGGTGTCAGGAGAGAGTCACGATGCGAGCTATAGCCCTGCTGCGCGATGCGCAGAGCGCCACTGCGCGATCGGCCAGCGTCTTCGCCGCCGATGTCGGCCGCGGTCTGCTGGAGATCAGTCACAACACGCTGGCCCTTGTCGGGTTGGCGGCCATTGCCGTGCTCGTGCTGGCCATGGGCCGGCCCGAGGTGCGCCAGGAGGTGGAGGTGGTGGCGCTCGAGTGGCTGCAGACCCGCCACGAGGGTCGCGAACTGGCCGCCGGCAACCTGCTGTCGGCAGTGGCAGAGCCCGAGGCCGTGGCGCGCGCCACCGCCGCCGACCTGAAGGTGCTGACCACCCAGCAGGCCACGCTGGCGCAGTGGATCTCGCGCCGCTACAAGGTGGCCCCCGAGCCCATCGGCGCCCTGGTGCAGGAGGCCTGGAGCATCGGCCAGCGCGCCGGGCTAGACCCGACGCTGATCCTGGCCATCATGGCCATCGAGTCCAGCTTCAACCCCTTTGCGCAGAGCCCCGTGGGCGCCCAGGGCCTGATGCAGGTGCTGACACGCGTGCACGACGACAAGTACGAGGCCTTCGGCGGCCGCCACGCGGCCTTCGACCCCATCACCAACCTGCGCGTGGGCGTGCAGGTGCTGAAGGAGTGCATTCAGCGCGCCGGCAGCCTGGAAGAAGGCCTGCGCTACTACGTGGGCGCGGCGTTGCTCGAGAGTGACGGCGGCTACGTCGGCCGCGTGCTGCTCGAGCAGGCCCACATGCGCGGCGTGGCCGACGGCCGCCGCGTGGCGGCCAACGTGAGCAACGTGCCGCCTGCTGCAGCGCCGAAGGAGGCCGACGCAGCAGCCAGCCCGGTGATGCCGGCCCTGCCGGACTAGCCGGCCGGTGCGCAGCAGGTTGCGTTGCTGCGCTGAAGGACCACTAACGCCTGCGGCCAGCACGGGCGTCACCGCACCACCGGCGTGTGCGGCGCCGCCCGGGGACGGCTACACTGCCGGCCTGCGCAACTGGCGATAGGGCCCGCGGCTTTCACGCCCGGCCCGAGGTGGCTCACCACCGGGAAGCGCAGGCCGCGCGCCATCGCCGCGGTGCCCGCCGTTCGCCTGGGCAGCCCTCGACCGCAAAGCGCCGGCCTCAGCCGGGCCCGCGCTGCGGCTCTCGAAGGCCCTTCACCCCGAAGAGGACTGCCATGTTCGACCGATCCACGTCCACCATCGCCAACGTCGACCCCGAGATCTCGGCCGCCATGCAGGCCGAGGCCCACCGCCAGGAAGAGCACATCGAGCTCATCGCCAGCGAGAACTACACCTCGCCCGCCGTGATGGAGGCCCAGGGCTCGCAGATGACCAACAAGTACGCCGAGGGCTACCCCGGCAAGCGCTACTACGGCGGCTGCGAGTTCGTCGACGTGGCCGAGAACCTGGCCATCGAGCGCTGCAAGCTGCTCTTTGGCTCGCAGTTCGCCAACGTGCAGGCCAACAGCGGCAGCCAGGCCAACCAGGCCGTGTTCTTCGGCCTGCTGCAGCCCGGCGACACCATCATGGGCATGAGCCTGGCCGAAGGCGGCCACCTCACCCACGGCATGGCGCTGAACATGAGCGGCAAGTGGTTCAAGGTGGTGAGCTACGGTCTCGACGCGCAGGAAGCCATCGACTACGACGCGATGGAACGCCTGGCGCACGAGCACAAGCCCAAGCTGATCATCGCCGGCGCCAGCGCCTACAGCCTGCACATCGACTTCGAACGTTTTGCCCGCGTGGCCAGGGCCGTCGGCGCGATCTTCATGGTCGACATGGCGCACTACGCCGGGCTCATCGCCGCCGGCGTCTACCCCAACCCGGTGCCGCATGCGGACGTCGTCACCAGCACCACGCACAAGAGCCTGCGCGGCCCGCGCGGCGGCATCGTGCTGACCAACGACGAGGCCATCGCCAAGAAGATCAACAGTGCCATCTTCCCGGGCATCCAGGGTGGGCCGCTGATGCACGTCATCGCCGGCAAGGCGGTGGCCTTCAAGGAAGCACTGGCGCCCGAATTCAAGACCTACCAGGCGCAGGTGGTGGCCAATGCCAAGGTGCTGGCCGAGACCTTGATCGAACGCGGGCTGCGCATCGTCAGCGGCCGCACCGAGAGCCACGTGATGCTGGTCGACCTGCGCCCCAAGGGGCTGACGGGCAAGGAGGCCGAGACCATCCTGGGCGCCGCGCACATGACCTGCAACAAGAATGGCATCCCCAACGACCCGCAGAAGGCCATGGTCACCAGCGGCATCCGCCTGGGCACACCCGCGATGACCACGCGCGGCTTCAAGGAGGAGCAGGCGCGCGAGACGGCGCACCTGATCGCCGACGTGCTGGACAACCCGCACGACGAAGCCAACCTCGCCGCCGTGCGCGCCAAGGTGGCCGTGCTGACGCGCGACTTCCCGGTGTACAGATGAGCCCGCGGCCCGGTTGACGCCTCCGCATGCGCTGCCCGTTCTGTTCGCACGAGGAAACGCAGGTCGTCGAGACCCGCGAATCCGACGAAGGCGACGTCATCCGGCGGCGGCGCAAGTGCCTGGCCTGCGAGAAGCGCTTCACGACCTACGAGCGCAGCGAGATCGCGCTGCCCGCGGTGGTCAAGAAGGACGGCGCGCGTGTCGAGTTCGACCCCGCCAAGCTGCGCGCCAGCATGATGCTGGCACTGCGCAAGCGGCCGGTGAGCGTCGAGCAGGTGGACGCCGCGCTCGAGCGCATCCAGGACAAGCTGCTGGCCACCGCCGCGCGCGAAGTGCCCAGCACCCGGCTGGGTGAACTGGTGATGCGCGAGCTCAAGCGCATGGACAAGGTGGCCTACGTGCGCTTCGCCTCCGTCTACCGCGAGTTTGAGGACGTGGACGCGTTCAGGCAGCTCATCCGAGACATCTGACCCCCCGGGGGCCCCCGCACGGGGGAGCGGTTCGGGGGCCCACCTCGGAGCCGTGCCCCGGGCCCGCCTGAAGGGGAAGCGCCCTATCCGGCGACTTTCTACATTGCCTTCACTGACAGCCCACCAGGAGCAGCCGTGAAGACATCGCAAACCGGATGGACCCTCGTCGAGGCGCTGGTCTCGCTCGCCGTGACCACGATCGCGCTGGGCACCGCCGTGCCGGGCTTTGGCGAGGCGCGCGAACGCCGCCACCTCGAAGGCGCCGCCGCGCAGCTGGAAACCGATCTGCAAATGGCGCGCGGCCAGGCCGTGCTGCAAAACCGCACGGTGCGCGTCGATTTTCGCAGCGACAGCGGCGGCAGCTGCTACGTGGTGCACAACGGCGGCCCGGGCGCCTGCAGCTGCGACGCCAGCGGTGCCGCCGTCTGCACCGGCACGGCCGAGGCGCTGCGCAGCATGGGCTACGCAGCCGACCGCGGCTTCACGCTGACGAGCAACGCCGCCTCGATGGCCTTCGAGCACGTACGTGGCACCGTCACGCCCACCAGCACCGTCAGGATCACTGGGCGTGACCGCGCCGTGCACGTCGTCACCAACATCATGGGCCGCGTGCGCGCATGCTCGCCGTCGGCGTCCACGTGGGGGTACGCGGCCTGTTGAGGCCCCTCAGGCACGGGGTCGAGGGACCGGCGGCAGCCGGCTGGCGACGAGCGGTCTTCGCCCTGGATAGCACGCCACCGGAAAATGTAAGCGTGAGAGTTCCACACTTCCCCATCAACGCCATGCCGAACGCGGCTCGCGGCTTCACGCTCATCGAGGTCATGATCGCTGTGGCCATCGTGGCGGTGCTGGCCAGCGTGGCCTTCCCGGCCTATCAGGAGTCGGTGCGCAAGGGTCGCCGCGCCGAGGCCTTCACGGCGCTGGCGGCGCTGCAGCAGGCGCAGGAACGCTGGCGCGGCAACAACGCCAGCTACACCACGGAGCTGGTCAACACGGCCGCGGCCGGGACGCCGCCCAACGGGCTGGGCCTCGCAGCCACCACACAGACCGGCTACTACGGCATCGCCGTGAGCGACCAATCGGCCACCGGCTACACCGTCACGGCCACGGCAGCCATCGGCACCAGCCAGGCCAATGACGGCAACTGCAAGGTGCTGGGCGTGAAACTCGACAGCGGCGCCATCAAGTACGGGTCGGGGGCCTCGTCCATCACCTGGACGGCGACGAACCCGGATGCTGGCAAGTGCTGGGCCAAGTGATGAAGCGCACTGCAGGCATCACGCTCATAGAACTGATGGTCGTCATCGCGCTCATCGGCGTCGTGCTGGCGCTGGCGGCTCCGACGTTCAAGGACATGATCTTGATGCAGCGGCTGCGCAGCATCAACTCGGAGCTGGTCACGGACATGCAGTTCGCCCGCAGCGAGGCGGTGGCCCGGCGCGACTTTGCGCGCGTCTTCTTCAAGTCTGCACCCGACGGCACCGCTACCTGCTACACGATCTACACCTCGGCGGCGAACAACACGCGTTGCGACTGCCTGGCCGGACCCGGTGCCGCATGCAGCGGCACGATGGTCGAGATCAAGACGGTGAAGGTGCCCAGCAGCCTGGGTATCCAGGTGAAGCCACAGGCTGGACAACCCGTCGCCTTCGCCTTTGACTGGCGCACCGGTGGCCTCTATCTGATTCCGACCGACAACGTGCCGCGTCTGCTGGATCTGTTTGTCGCCGAGACCTTCATCGACAACAGTCGCAAGTTGGCCACACAGCTGAACGCCGCAGGCAGGCCGCTGGTCTGCCGGCCCAGCGGTTCGACGATGAACGAGGCGGAGTGCTAATGAGCCGCAAACACCGCCCGCGCGCCATGAGCCGGTCGCAGCGAGGCCTGTCACTCGTCGAATTGATGGTCGGCATCACTGTCGGCTTGTTCGTCGTTGCCGCCGCTGCCACGCTGGTGGCCAACCAGCTCAGCGACAACCGACGCCTGCTGCTCGAGACGCAGGTACAGCAGGACCTGCGCGCGACGATGGACATCATCACGCGACAGTTTCGCCGCGCCGGCGCCGCCACGACGACCGACGTGGAGGCGGGCATCGCCGCCTCGGCAGTGGCCGGCGGGGCGAGCAATCCGCACGGCAGCATTCCGCTGATCGGCTCCCCCGCAACAGGAGCGACATTCAGCTTCTACTTCGACGCCAGTCAGCAGGGCCCCTACGGCTTCAAGCTGGAAGACGGCATCGTCTTGTCGCTCATACCCCGAGCGACCGGCAGCCCGCAATGGCAGAAACTCACCGATCCCAACACCGTGGTCGTGACTGCGTTCTCCATCACGCCGCGCTCAGTCACCAGCAGACCCCTGCCCTGCCCCAATCTGTGCCCAGTGGACGCCACGCTCGACCCTTCCGGCCTGCGTCAGTACTGCTGGCCCCAGTTGGTCGTTCGCAGCTATGTCGTCGACATCCAGGCGCGCGCCAAGAGCGACCCGGCCATTCGGCGGGCGCTCAGCAGTGACGTGCGCGTACGCAACGATATGGTGGAGTTCAACGGCCCCACGGCCACGAGCCCGGTATGCCCGGCATGAAGCAGGTACGGCACGGCACGGCGGCGCGGCCACAGGCAGGCGCGGCTTCGCTGATCGTCATCATGGTGCTCTTCTTCCTGATGTCGCTCGTGGCGGCGTACACGAGCCGAAACCTCATCTTCGAGCAGCGCACCTCCGTCAACCAGTACCGCGCGACGCAGGCCTACGAGGCCGCCGAGGCTGGCCTGGAGTGGGCCATGACCATGCTCAACAGCGGCCGCATCGGTGCCAACTGCCTTGAAGCAGGGGCGACCACGGCTGATACCAGCTTCCGCCAGCGGTACCTCATCATTGATGCGGTCACGGGCATGGTGACACCGCGTTCGACCGCGCTGTGGCCGAGCTGTGTCTCCGACGGTGCCGGAGGCTGGATCTGCAGTTGCCCGACAACGGGCTCGCCCACGTTGTCTGCACCCGCTGGTGCGGGCGTTTTTCCGGCATTCCGCGTACGTTTCACCGTCACCGGCAGTCCCACCACCAACCTCCCCATCACACGCCCGGGACTTGTCCGCATCGAGTCCAACGGCTGCACGAAACTCGACAACGCCTGCCTGGACCATACCAACACGACCGCAGTTGCTCTAGAAGGACGCGCCAGCATCGCCGTCGTAGCCGCCCTCACCAGCGCGCTGCCCACGCCGCCGGGCGCCGCGCTGACGGTACTGGGCGATGCGGCCGCCTCGACTGTCAGCGTCTACAACACTGACCCGGACCTGGGCGGCACGACGGTCCAGATGGGCGGGATGCTCAACGGCGGCGCCATCGCGTCGAGCGGCTGGACCCTGCGCAGCGTGCCTGGCACGCCGGGCCCGGCTTCTGTGGTGCAGAGCGATGCCACGCTCAGCGCGCTGGTCGGCGCGAACAACCGTGTCTTCGCGTCCGTGTTCAGCATGTGGCCCGACACCTATGGTGCCCAACCCGCTGCGGTCCGGCTCGACTGCCCGCTGGCAGGTTGCCGCGCCGCCCTGGCCGACGCCGTGGCGAAGAACCCCGACCGCGTGATCTGGGTGACATCACCCAATGGCCTGACACTGGAATCTGCCGGCACCATCGGCTCGTTGCCAAACCCGGCAGACACCAGCGTCGCCGGCCCGGCGATAGTCGTCGTCGACGGGCCGCTGAACATTGCGGCGGCCAACGTCCGCGTCTTCGGCCTCGTCTATTCCCGCGGCGGCAACTGGCAGGGATCGAATGCCGTCGACATCCAGGGTGCGGCCTTCGTCGAAGGCAATCTGGCCGCCACGGCCAACGCCACCGTGGTGATGAACAACGCAGTCCTCAAGTCGCTGCGGCTGCGCAGTGGCTCGTTCGTGCGCGCGCCGGGCGGTTGGGACGACTTCCGAGGGAGGGCGCCATGATGCGTCGACAGACATCACAACGTGGCGTATCGCTGATAGAGGCCATCGTGGCCCTGGGCGTGATGGCCTTCGGCATGCTGGCTTTGGTGGGTGTGCAAACCACGCTGCGCGGCAGCGGCGACCTGGCGCGGCAACGCACAGAAGCCATGCGCATCGCGCAGGAGACGATGGAGAACTACCGCGCCTACTCGGCCATGGCCGGCACGCCGGGCGAGATCGATTTCTCAGAGATCGCGACCGTGGCTCGGGCTGCAGTAGCGGTGGCCGGCACGGCGCTGGATGGCCGGCTTAACACCACCTTCTACAGCACCGTCGTCGCGCCCGCCGTCGCCAACTCGGCGGCCATGAAGCCGGTGGCCGTCACCGTCGACTGGACCGACCGCAACGGCGCCTTCCAGGCGGTCGAGCTGCGTTCGCTGATCGCCGGCGTGCCGCCGGAACTGCCGGGCTCGCTGGCGCTGCCGCCTTCGCGAGATCCTAATTTTGCAGCGCCGCGCGGGCGCCACCGCAGCGTGCCGATCACGGCTTTTGCCCTGCCCGACTCCCAGTTGAGCGTCTTCAAGCCACCCCAAGGCACAGGGGGCACGGTGGCCTGGGTGTTCAACAACCTCACCGGCCTGGTGACCAACCTGTGCACGGTAGATGCCTCGAGCACCAGCGCTTCGCTCGCCAACGCCACTTTCCGGGACAATCTGGCGAGTTGCACCAGCACCACGGCCCAGCTGCTAAGCGGCTATGTGCGGTTCGCGAACGGCCATCCGACGGTGGCCGAGGCCGAGTCACCGAACGGTGGCACACTCAATCTCACGGTCGTGCTCGCCTTGACGAGCACCGGGCACCCCTCGCCCGGGACCAGCTGCTTCGACGATTCGACCGACAACGCGATGGAAGCCGCCACACGCCGCGAGGTGGTCTACAACTGCCTGATCTTCAGCAACACCGCCCGCACCTGGTCGGGGCGCTTGCGCATCGCGCCGCAGGACTTCTCGAACGGCGCGGACTGGGACATCACGGCGACACCGGGCACGTCGAACTACAAGGTCTGCCGCTATACGCCGCTGTCGACCAACGCAGGCACCAACAACATCGACCATCCGCTGGACTACACCACCAACGGCAGCCTGGCAGGCGCAGGCCTGACGAACCAGAACTTCCTGGTCATCAGCGCGAGCTACAACTGCCCGACCGAAACGCCTGCCGCCGACGACCCGTTCAACTCGAACACCCTGTTGCACCAGGACGGCAGCCCCACTTACGACAATCCCTGAGATCCTGCCCTCCGACACGGGCCCGCCGTTGACGACCTCCAAACTCGACCGCGACCGGCTGAGCGAAGCACTGGCCTTGGCCGAGCAGGCCATCAGCCTGTCCGACCCCAACCCCCGGGTCGGCTGCGTCATCGGCGACGAAGCCGGCGCGGTCTTCGGCCGCGGTCACACGCAGCAGGCCGGCGGGCCCCACGCCGAGATCATGGCGTTGCGCGATGCGGCGGCGGCGGGCCGGTCCGTCCGGGGCGCCACGGCCTGGGTCACGCTGGAACCCTGCGCCCATCACGGCCGCACACCACCCTGCTGCGACGCACTCGTCGCGGCCCGGCTGCGGCGCGTGGTGGTGGCGCTGGCCGACCCGTTTCCGCAGGTGGCGGGCGAAGGCATCGCCCGGCTTCGCACTGCCGGCATCGAGGTCGACTTCGCGCCGGCCGACATCGCCGAGCAGGCCTGGGCACTGAACATCGGCTTCTTCTCGCGTGTGCTGCGCCGCCGCCCCTGGGTGCGCGTGAAGATCGCCAGTTCGCTGGACGGCCGCACGGCGCTGGCCAACGGCGCCAGCCAGTGGATCACCAGCCCCGAGGCCCGCGCCGATGGCCACGCCTGGCGCCGCCGTGCCGGCGCCGTGCTGACCGGCATCGGCACCGTGCTGGCCGACGATCCGCGCTTGGACGTTCGCCTGGTGCCCACGGTGCTGCAGCCCGTGCGGGTAGTCGTGGACAGCACACTGCGCACGCCGCCGCCGGCACGGTTGCTGGATGCGCCAGGCACAGCCTGGATCGCCACTGCCGTCGCCAGCTCCCATGCTGCATCGGACCTGCGCGCGCGGGGCGTCGAACTGCTGGCCCTGCCCGCGCCCGACGGTCGGGTCGACCTCGCAGCGCTGCTGCAGGTGCTGGCTGATCGCGCCATCAACGAGGTGCACGTCGAGGCCGGGGCAGGGCTGACCGGCGCGCTGCTCGGGGCCGGGCTGGCCGACGAGGTGCTGGCTTATGTCGCACCCGTGCTGCTGGGCGGCGGCCGCGGCTGGGTCGATTGGCCCGGCCTGCAGGTCGTCGACGACGGCCTGCGACTGCAGTTGCTGGAGGCCCGCCAGATCGGGCCGGACCTGCGGCTGCGCCTGGCGCCCGCAAACGCGCTGCCCCTGAGCCACCCAGGTCGGGGGGTGAACCCGGCGTCGGCGCCCTTTACACACGGGGGTACGTGCATGTGAGGGGTGGTAGCGTAAGTGTTTGATCTATAGGATTTATCTGTCGTTGGTATCAGTCTTGCAGCCACCCTTACAAAGACCCTGGAAGGGTCACGTGGGTCACGGAGAACAAGTATGAAGTTCGGGAATCTGATCAAGGTTGCGGTGGGCACGCTGGCCGTGGCTACCGCTCATGCCGCACCCCTCTACTACTTCGGCAATGCGCCGACCGCCAGCGGCGGCTTTCCCCCGGGCTGTCCCGCGGCCGCCACGAACTGCGATCCCAGCATCACGCAGGGGCTGTTCACCGACGCCGTGGCCGTGACGATGAGCGAGACGTTCGAGAACATCGCGGCCGGTTCACTTGGATCGAGTTCCTTGGGGGTGTTCGGTGCCAGCGGGTCCGGGCTCAGCCAAGCCACTCCCGTCCCCGGTACGCTCGACGGTGGGGCAGTCCAAAGTGGCACTGCCGTCTCGGGGCGCTTCAACACGACCAGTGGCGCGGCAACAGGGCGCTGGTTCGAGAGCGACTACGGCTTCACCATCCAATTGGCTGGTGACGTGGGGGCCTTCGGCTTCTACGGCACCGATTTCAACGACTTTGCCGGCTCACTCGAGATCGAACTCTTCGACGGCGCCCAGAGTGTTTTCCAGAACGTGTTCACGCAGTCGGACGGCAGCGCTTTGCCCTTGCGCACCGGTGCCGCCGCCGTGCAGGACGGCTCGCTGATCTTCTTCGGTTTCGCCTCGGACACGGTGTTCGACCGCATTGTCTTCCGGATCGGCCAGCCGTCGGGTATAGGTCTCGGCGATCAAGACTACCTCGGCTTCGACGACATCATAGTGGGCAACCTGCGCACCACGACTCCACCCAACCCGGCCCCCGAACCCGGCTCGCTGGCCCTTGTCGGCCTGGCGCTGTTCGCGGCTGGCTGGGCGCGCAAGGCACAGCGCCGCACCTGACGCGATCTCCGCAAGGTCGCCCTCGACAGTCCACAGGCCGGCCCCGCAAGGGTCGGCCTGTTGCATTCCGGCCCGCCACCTACAATCCCCAGATGCCGATTTCCCCCATTCCCGAGCTCGTGGCCGAGCTGGCGGCGGGCCGCATGGTGATCCTGGTCGACGAAGAAGACCGCGAGAACGAAGGCGACCTGGTGCTGGCGGCCGACCACGTGACCCCCGAGGCCGTCAACTTCATGGCCCGCCATGCGCGCGGCCTGATCTGCCTGACGCTCACCCGCGAGCGCTGCGAGCACCTGCAGCTGCCGCCGATGGCCAGCCGCAACGGCACCAAACACGGCACGGCCTTCACGGTGTCCATCGAAGCCGCCACCGGCGTCACCACCGGCATCTCGGCCGCCGACCGCGCGCGCACCGTGCAGGTGGCCGTGGCACGCGACACGCTGGCCTGCGACCTTGTACAGCCCGGCCATGTCTTCCCGCTGCAGGCGCAAGAAGGCGGCGTGCTCATGCGCGCCGGCCACACCGAGGCCGGCTGCGACCTTGCCGGCATGGCCGGCCTGAGCCCTGCCGCGGTGATCTGCGAGATCATGAAGGACGACGGCACCATGGCCCGCCTGCCCGACCTGCAGGTCTTCGCGCAGGAGCATGGCCTGAAGATCGGCACCATCGCCGACCTCATCGGCCACCGCAGCCGCAACGAGACGCTGATCGAACGCCTGGGCGCCCGCACGCTGCACACGCCGCAGGGCGACTTCCATTGCACGGCCTTCCACGACAAGAGCGGCGGCCTGCACCTGGCGCTCACGCACGGCGAGTGGCAGCCCGGCGACGAGGTGCCGGTTCGCGTGCACGAACCCTTCACTGCGCTCGACCTGCTCGACGCGCGCGGCAACGGCCATTCCTGGCCCCTCACCGCCGCGCTGCAGACGCTGAAGAGCGGCCCCTGCGGTGTGGCCGTGCTGCTGAACTGCACGGGCGACACCTCGTCGCTGATGCCGCAGCTGCTGCCCGAGCGCCGCGCCGTGATCGCCCCGCGCGCGCAGATGGATCTGCGCACCTACGGCGTCGGCGCGCAGATCCTGCGCCACCTCGGCGTCAGCCGCATGCGCCTGCTGGGCAGCCCGCGCCGCATGCCCAGCATGGCCGGCTACGGTCTCGAAATCAGCGGGTTCACGCCCGCCGCGGCCTGACCCCCTGTAGGCCGCCCGCGGCCTGAAAGAAGAGCACCCCATGAAAGAAGCCGACCAAGGCGATGCCGGCGAACTGATAGGCGAGGGCCTGCGCATCGGCATCGTGCAGGCGCGCTTCAACGAAGCGCTCACCGCCAAGCTGGCCCAGGCGTGCCGGGCCGAGCTGGAGCGGCTGGATGTCGACGAGAGCGACATCCGCCACGTCATCGTGCCCGGCGCGCTGGAAGTGCCGATCGCCCTCAAGGCCCTGGCCGAGAGCGGCGACTTCGACGCCCTGGTGGCACTGGGCTGCATCATCCGCGGCGAGACCTACCACTTCGAGCTGGTGGCCAACGAAAGCGGCGCCGGCGTCTCGCGCGTGGCGCTCGACACCGGCGTGCCCATCGCCAACGCCATCCTCACGGTCGAGAACGAGGCCCAGGCCTGGGCGCGCGCCGAAGGCAAGGGCCGCGACGCCGCCCGTGTGGCCGTGGAGATGGCCAACCTGCTGGAAGACCTGTCATGAGCCGGCCCCCGACTCCCGAGATCGTGCCCCCGGCCAAGTCGCCGCCAGCCGCGGCGCCCGACGGTGCCGCGCCGGCGGCCAAGCGTGCGCCGCCGCGGTCGGCGCGCCGCCGCTCGCGCGAGTTCGCGCTGCAGGGGCTGTACCGCTGGCTCGTGGCCGGTGGCGACGGCGCCGCGGCCGAAGGCGACGTGCGCGAGCTCGAGGACTTTGCCAAGTGCGACCGCGCCCACTTCGACGCGCTGCTGCACGGCGGCATCGAGCAGGCCGCTGCGCTAGACGCCGTGCTCGTGCGCCACATCGACCGCAAGACCTCGCTGCTCAGCCCGGTCGAACACGCCGTGCTGATGATCGGCGTCTACGAGCTGATGAACTGCCTGGAGATCCCCTACCGCGTGGCCATCAACGAAGCGGTGGAGCTGGCCAAGGGCTTCGGCGGCACCGACGGCCACAAGTACGTCAACGGCGTGCTCGACAAGTGCGCTGCCGACCTGCGCCCCAACGAAGCGCGGCCGGCGCGGCGCTGAGAAGCCGTGAATGAAGGCGCCGTGATCCGCACTGCCGGCCGGCTCGATCGCATCGAGCCCTTCTACGTGATGGAGTGCGCCAAGGCCGCCGACGCCATCGCGCGCAGCCCGGCCTGCAACCCGGCGCGGGGTGGCACGCCGATGATCTACCTGAACATCGGCGAGCCCGACTTCGGCGCCGCGCCCGCGGTGCAGCGTGCTGCGATCGCGGCCATCACGGCCGGCCACACGCAGTACACGCATGCAGTCGGGCTGCCGGCGCTGCGCGAACGCATCGCCGGCTGGTATGCGTCGCGTTTCGGCGTCGCCGTCGATCCGGCGCGCATCGTCGTCACCGCGGGTGCGTCGGCGGCGCTGCAGCTCGTCACGCAGGCGCTGTTCGAGCCCGGCGACGAGGTGCTGATGCCCGACCCGTGCTACCCCTGCAACCGCCACTTCGTCACCGCCGCCGGCGCCACGCCGCGGCTGCTGCCGGCCACGGCCGAGGGGCGCTTCCAGCTCGACGCCGCCGCGGTGGCCGCGGCCTGGGGGCCGTCCACGCGCGGCGTGCTGCTGGCCTCACCCAGCAACCCCACGGGCACGTCTATGGACCCGGCGCAGATGGCCGCCATCGTGCAGGCCGTGCGCGCGCGCGGCGGTGTCACCATCGTCGACGAGATCTACCTCGGCCTCAGCTTCGACGAGACCTACGGTCACAGCGCGCTGGCGCTGGGCGCGGGCCACGGCGACGACGTCATCAGCATCAACAGCTTCAGCAAGTACTTCGGCATGACCGGCTGGCGCCTGGGCTGGATGGTGCTGCCGCCGGCCCTGGTGGCGCCGGTGGAGAAACTGGCGCAGAACCTCTACATCTGCGCCAGCAGCGTGGCCCAGCATGCCGCGCTGGCCTGCTTCGAGGCCGAGTCGCTGGACGAGTACGAGCGCCGCCGCGCAGAGTTCCGGCGCCGGCGCGACTTCATCGTGCCGGCGCTCGAGTCGCTGGGCCTGCCCGTACCCGTGGCGCCCGATGGCGCGTTCTACGCCTGGTTCGACAGCAGCCACCACAGTGCCAGCAGCTGGGACTTCTGCTTCGACCAGATGCACCGCGCCCATGTGGCGCTGACCCCCGGCCGCGACTTCGGTCCGGCGCAGGCCGAGCGCTTCGTGCGCCTGTCCTTTGCCAGCTCGATGGCGCAGCTCGACGCGGCCTGCGGGCGGCTGGCGAAGACGTTGCAGGCAATGGGATGAACCGCACCCTGGCGGCGAGCGCCGTCTGCTGATCAACGTTCGGCAGCGCTGAGGCGCCGGGGCAGCAGAGCCTCGAAGCCCTGGCCCGTCCTGGCCCTGGGCAGCTCGGCGAGTTGCGCTCCGAGGCAACGGTAGCCGTCGATACCGTTGACCGGGCAGGCCTGCAGCAGCGAGTCCAGGTTCTGCTGCGGCGTTGGCGCGGCCTACCGCATCTGCGAACAACCCGTTCCGTCTTCCG